>CAYHCQ010000091.1:0-14207 GCA_964355115.1 uncultured Prolixibacteraceae bacterium
CTGGCGCAGCTCTTCTTTCTGCATGACCAGCTCTTTCGCCTGTTCCTGTGTTTTTGAAAGCAGTTCCTGAACTCTTTCACGTGAACGGGCGGTGTTGATAGCTACCGAGATATTATCAAGGGAGATCTCAAGAAAATTCTGTTTTTGTGCGTCGAAGGCCTCAAACGAGCCCAGTTGAATTACCCCGATGAGTTGTCCTTCGTAAAGGATCGGCGATATAATAAAATGCCGGGGTTGGATAACATCAGGACCCATGTTCACCTTAGGCCCGTCATATTCTGAAGAGAAGAAGGTGAGCATTTTCCGCTCCTTGGCCACCTGCCCGATCAGCCCTTCTCCAATTGCAAGGGAATCTTTCCCAAGGGATTTGGCACTGCCTGCATAGGAGGCGGCGAGCTGAAGAAAGTTCTTGTCGCCGATGAGAAAGAGGAACCCAAGTTGTGCGTTCAGGTAACGTGCGAGAAAGTTGATAACCTCGTCCGATAGTTCAGTAATGCTGCTTTCCCCGCTAATTTTTAATCCAAGCTCGTTAATCCCGGTTTTAAGCCAGTCCTGACCCATTATTTCTATGTGGGCCTCCCGAAGCTTCATGGTCATCTCATAGAGTGCTATCCCCAGGGTATCCTGGTCGCTTCGGGGCATAATATTGGTAGAATAGTCGCCGCTGGCTATAGATTTTGCCTGCTTGACGACATTTTTAAAGCTCTCCACCATCTCATTCATCGAAATGGCCATCGTATCCTTGTCGCTGCGAACCTTAACGGTTTTACTGTAATCCCCCAGGGCTACCGACTGGCTTACCTCTGCAAATGACTGCAACGATTTTACGAGCCAGTTGAATGTATCCTTCATTTCGCCAACCTCATTTTCAGCCACCTGGATATCTTTGCTGACAAGTTCGCCATGGGCCACCTGTTTTGCCCATTCGGATATTCTTTTTATCGGGTAAACAAAGCGGCGGGTAGCGATGATGGAAAGAATGACTACGATGATGGTGGTGAGGATGAGTGATATTTTGGCGAAGGTTGATAATTCGCGCGCCACCACATGGGCTTCATCCTGGTCGATCTCTTCAACGAGAGCCCAGTTTACGCCCAGTTTTTCGAGCACCTCGAGGTTGCGGTAGAGTCCCATCACCACGGTTCCGTTTGAGCTCCGGTAAATGGTTACCTCCTCAGTAATCGGCTTGCCGTCGGAGGAGAGTGTAACGTTATTGAGTTTGACACCTTGCCAGATGCGGGTTTTATCGTTTGCGCCCGAATCGGCGAGGACCCTGGATTTGTCGCCGATTTTACTGGCAGATCTCAGTTTCAGATCGAGCCCTACCAGATACACATGACCTGAATTTCCGAATCCGATCCCGTACTGAATGATTTTGTCGATTTGTTCGGTGTTGATGCGGAGTGCAATTATACCGATCTTCTGGCCGTCGGATCCATAAGCAGGCTGTGCAAGGAAGCCACATAACTCATTATTTGCCGGGGGGTAAAGTTCCAGGTCGGAAAAGAGAGGTTTGCCGCTATTCAGTATTTTGCGGGTTGTTTTACCAAAAGATGTGGCCGACAGAGGACCTGAAATGAGGTTGGCTCCCAGGTCGGGTCCGGCAACGAGTTCAAAAAGGATCTTCCCACTGGTATTGATAAAATAGATGTTAGAGATGCCATCCGGCATATAGGTTTTCAGCAAACCGTTACGAACGGTTTCAACCTGTTTCTGCAAATTGGCTGAAGTTTTTACAACACCTTCCGGATTGTCTTGCGGCATGTTTTCGCCATGAATTGCTTCGAGCAGATGAACCGTATTACCATCGCGCGATACATCATCGAGATAATCGGTCATCTCCTGAAAGTAGGAGGAAAGATAATTCATCCGAAGCTGAGAGGTGGTGAACAACGATTTTTTCGCCATCACGTTGAGCCCCTGGTAATAGTAGAGGAAGTTGATAAAACTCAGGGTGGCCAACGGGATAAGGGCAATGGCCAGGAACCAGAGCAAGAGTGTTTTTCCGATCCCCATGTTTTTCAGGGTACGGTAATCAAATTCCATAACAAACCTAACCAGGTTTTTCCATGCTTGCTTGATCATAGGCGATCGCGGCTTTTACTTGTAACAATATTTTTCGATGGTACCAAATACGTCTTCAGGATGTAATGGTTTGGAAATATAATCATCCATTCCCGCTTCAATACATTTTTCGCGATCTCCCTTCATTGCGTTGGCAGTTAGCGCAATGATCGGAGTCATCCTGTTTTTTCCTTCATTATCGCTGCGGATGGCCCGGGTGGCATCAAATCCGTCCATTTCAGGCATCATTACATCCATCAGGATCAGGTCGAATGCAGTTTCGCGTGTTTTTTTCACCGCCTCTGCTCCGTTGACGGCCGTTACCACATCCCAACCTTTTTTCGCAAGGAGCTGCACAACGATCTTCTGGTTAATAAGCTGGTCTTCAGCGAGAAGAATATTGAGTTTACGGGTTTGGTATGAGGCCGGGGTATCGGTGCTGGCGATATCGGGCAACGAAGGGAGGTTAAAATCAACCCGGTAAATTCGTTGAATCAGGCTACGGAGTTCTTTCTGCAGAACCGGTTTAAAAAGATAAAATCTGATGTCCTCAGATTGGATCTGCCGGATTGAGTGAATTGACTTGTCGTCGGTCATTATCACAAATTCAGGGGTGCTGCCTTCATGCAGCGAATCACGCAGCAACTTCACCAGAGGTTTCCCCTGGTATGAAAAAAGCAAGTGGTCGATAATTATAATGCCGTAATGGCTACCTTTTCCAGATGCCAGCACCCTCAGGGCCTCTCCGCCAGAGGTGACAATGTCAGCAGGAATGTTCCAGGCACTGAAAAAGGAGTGGATCTGGAGGTTATGTTCAGGGTGGGCGTCGACTATGAGTACCTGAAGGGATTTTAATATTTCAGGCAGAGGCATTTTCCAGGCGTTCTCGGAATTATTAGATGATTTGAGAGGCAGGTTGAACCGGAATTTACTTCCCTTTCCGGGTTTGCTTTCCACTCCGATGGTGCCGCCCATCATTTCGACAAGTTTTTTTGAGATGGTAAGTCCGAGACCGGTACCACCATAATTACGTGCGGTAGATATATCGGCCTGCTTATACGATTCGAACAGGGTGTCGGTTTTATCGGGAGCAATGCCGATCCCTGTATCCTTTACCGAGAAAAGAACCTGGCTCACCTCTGCCTTTTTATCAAGAATCTCCACGGAAAGTGTCACTGATCCTTCGTTGGTGAATTTAATAGCATTACCAAGGAGGTTTATGAGCACCTGGCGGATGCGTGTTGGATCCCCGGTGAACATATCGGGCATGGTTGCCGGGTGTATCAGGATAAACTCAAGCTTCTTCTGGAATGTCTTCACGGAGAGCAGTCTGACGATCTTCTCGAGAAGGTCGCGCAAACTGAATTCAATCATTTCGATTTCGAGTTTTTCGGCTTCTATTTTCGAAATGTCAAGAATCTCGTTGATGATCTCAAGCAGGGATTCGCTGCTCTGTTTGATATCGGTAAGGTGTTCGTAATACTGATCGGGAATATCGCGGTCCATCAGTATCAGGTCGGTCATCCCTATGATGCCGTTGAGCGGGGTACGGATTTCGTGGCTCATGCTGGCCAGGAAAGAACTCTTCGCCAGAGTAGCCTCTTCGGCGATGCGACGTGCCTTTTCCAGTTCGGCAATGGTTCCCTGCAGCTGTTTGGTGGTAAACTGCAGTGCATGCTTCTGTTTAAAAAAGTCGATGTATGCACGGATTTTATTCTGCAGAATCTTGCGGTCGAGTGGTTTGTAAAGGTAATCGACGGCACCGGTTTCATATCCCCTGAAAATCTGTTTTGGCTGGCGGAATGTGGCGGTAATGAAGATGATGGGAATACTTTTTGTGCGTTCGCTGCCGCGCATCAGTTCCGCGGTTTCGAAGCCATCCATGCCCGGCATATTCACATCGAGAAGAACCAGCGAAATGTCGTGGTCGATCATAAGACCGAGGGCCTCATTGCCCGACATTGCTTTGATAATATTCAGTTCCGTACTGTCGATAATACTTTCAAGTGTGAGCAGGTTTTCCTGCCTGTCGTCGACAATGAGGATATTGAACTTTTCAGGATTGGTCTCCATCATATGAAATATTAAATCACCGCACCTTCAGTTTTCGCCGAACCGAATGAGCTGCAAGTGGGTATTATCTACAAATGTATTATTATTTTGAATTGTATACCTAACGTAAAATTACTTTATTTTTGCCGGAATTAACTGCATTTAAGGGGACAAAATTTTGATTTCATGACACATCAGGGAACCATTCAGAATACACCCGCCAGGGGGAGTTATGCTCTCTCGATCACCATTATCGGACTCTTTTTCTTCATCTTCGGGTTTGTGACCTGGCTTAACGGGATCCTGATTCCTTATCTCAAGATCGCCTGTGAGCTTTCAAATTTCCAGGCTCTGTTCGTTGCCTTCGCTTTTTACATCTCCTACACTGTGATGGCTTTGCCTTCATCGTGGGTATTAAAGAAGACCGGGTTCAAGAACGGTATGATGGTTGGGCTCTGGGTGATGGCGCTTGGCACCCTGCTGTTTATTCCGGCTGCATTGCTGCGCACCTATGCCCTCTTCCTGCTTGGCCTCTTTGTATTGGGTACCGGGCTGGCCATACTGCAAACCGCCTCCAATCCGTACATCACGATCATAGGTCCCCGCGAGAGCGCTGCCCGCCGCATCAGCATCATGGGGATCTGCAACAAGCTGGCAGGTGCCATTGCTCCGCTGATACTTGCCTATTTTATCCTTCATGACGGGGATACTTTCGTAAAAAGCCTCGAAAACCTTAGCAACGAGGCGAGGATCGATGCCCTTGACGGGCTTGCCCGAAGGGTGATCAATCCCTACCTGGTAATGACCGTGGTTCTCTTTGCGCTGGGGCTCTTCATCCGTAAGGCGCCATTGCCCGAAGTGGAGGCAGAGCAGGTGAGTGAGACCGACAACGATTATGCTGCGACGAAGAGATCAATTTTCGGTTTCCCTCACCTTATCCTGGGGGTTATAACTCTCTTCTTCTATGTTGGTGTTGAGGTGATTGCGGGAGATACTATAATCCGTTACGGACTTTCGATAGGAGTGGCCCTCGAGTCGGCAAAAAATTTCACTTCGCTTGTTCTGGTTGCTATGGTTCTTGGTTACATCCTTGGAATATTGCTTATCCCACGCATCATTTCGCAAAAAACAGCACTTGCCTGGTGCGGTATACTTGGGATTATTTTCACTGTTTTCATTACCGCCATGCCGGTGACGGCGCAGTTTTCATTCCCCTTCATCGACCTTATGACCCTCAAACCGGTTGTACTGGTTTTACCTTACACCATTCTTTTCGTCGGGTTGTTGGGTTTGGCCAATGCCCTGGTTTGGCCCGCTATCTGGCCACTGGCCATTCATGACCTTGGAAAATTCATTAAAACCGGGTCGGCTATGCTTATCATGGGTATTGCCGGTGGCGCCATCCTGCCTCTACTGTGGGGTTATCTTTCCGATATCTGGTCACCACAGCAGGCTTACTGGCTCGCCATTCCCTGTTATGTTATCATAATATATTTTGCATTAAGGGGCCACAAAATCAGGTCCTGGAAAAACCAATAGCCATGAAACCTACCTTACTGATACTTGCAGCCGGAATCGGCAGCCGCTACGGAGGACTCAAACAGCTTGACAAGATAGGGCCCTCGGGAGAGACCATTATCGATTATTCGATTTATGACGCCATACGTGCGGGCTTCGGCAAGGTGATCTTCATCATAAAAGAGAGTATTGAGGATGATTTCAAGGAGACCTTTGTTGAGAAGCTGAAGGATAAAATTGCGATCGATTATGTGTTCCAGGAGATCTGGATGGTTCCTGAGGGGGTGCTGGTGCCCGACGAACGACAGAAACCCTGGGGAACAGGCCATGCCGTGATGATGGCTGATGGGAAAATCGATGGTCCGTTTGCCGTAATCAACTCCGACGATTTTTACGGACGAGGAGCTTATGAAACATTGGCCAATTATTATAAAGAGTGGACCCCTGCAAGGGAAAACGACTACTGCATGGTAGGTTACCATGTAGCAAACACACTTTCAGAATTCGGTTCGGTTTCCCGGGGAGTATGCCGGGGCGATGCCTCCTCGCATCTTGTTGACGTGGTGGAGCGCACACACATTGAGCGTGGCCCTGTTGGTATCGCCTACAAGGATGAACACGGGAATTTTATAGATCTGGCGGGACAGACAATCGTATCGATGAATTTCTGGGGGTTCACGCCCTCGTTTTTCAAGCACCTGAATGAAGCTTTCGGAGAGTTTATCCGGAAGAATTCCGAAAACCTGAAGGCTGAATTCTTCATCCCGAGCATGGTGAATGAGCTGATAAATACCCGGCAGGCCACGGTTAAAATCCTCGATTGTCATGATAAATGGTTCGGGATGACCTACAAGGAGGACAGGGAAACAGTTGTGAGGAGCATCAGGGAGTTGGTCAGGCAAGGGATATACCCTGAAAATTTGTGGGGCTGATCAAATTTTTCACAAGCCTTTCCGTTATGATAACCGGGACTGCCGAAAAAAAATGGCTATCTTTGTCACTGGTAAAAATTATTCCTATGAACCTTAACAAGCGCATTTTATTCTTTCTTCCGACTCTTGTCATTCTGTTTCTGCTGCTTAATTCAATGCAGAGCAGGGCTCAGGTGCTCAACGAAACCACCAAAAAACGTATCGGCGTGGGAGTCGGTATGTTTACCGATATCTGGCAGAATATTCCTTCCGATGTGAATACCCGTACAATCAACCAGGGGGTTCATGCTTTGGTGCTTTATGGCGTTCCTTTCGGAAAGAGTAATTTCGGATTCGGTATCGGGCTTGGTCTTTCTGTTCACAATATGTATGGTAATTTTGCCGTCACCAGCAGAGATGACACCACCCGGTTCACGCGCATTCCCGACTCACTGAGTTATAAGAGGAGCAAGATGACGCTTCCGTATCTTGAACTGCCCATTGAATTTCATTTTGCAACAAAGAAAAAATTTGCTGTTGGCCTCGGTTTTAAACTTGGGTACCTGCTGCCTGCTTTTACAAAATATGTTGGCGACAATCCGCTCCCTCCCCACGACGAGTTACGTATGAAACTCAGGAACATTAAGAATCTTGAGAGTTTTGCTTACGGACCTTATTTGCGTATTGGTTATAAATGGTTTCACCTTTATGGATATTTCCAGTTGTCGGAGGTGTTTAAAAAGGGATTGGGCCCTGCCGTTTATCCCATCACCGTGGGATTCCTGCTGAGGCCTTTCTGATCAGAGCAGGATTACGAGGAGCGAAATTACCACAGCGCCCATCAGAAAGCCGGAGTAAATTTCGGCGGGCTGGTGGGCGTTTGATTTCAGGCGTGCATAGCCGACAATACCCGAAAGCAGGATGCCCGCGAGGACCTGCAGGTTGAAATTAAGTCCGAAATTTAGCGTAAGTCCCACAAAAAGTCCGATTAACGATCCCATCGCGATCATGTGCAGGCTGATTTTGCTGTAGAAGCTGATAACGAGTGAGCAGACTGCCAGTAATGTGGCGCCCAGCATATAAAAGCTGAATATTGTGGCGACATGGACCCCTTTGAGAAGGTAATAGGTTATATAATAGAACACTGCTACGGCAAGAATTGGGTAAACACGTTCTTCGCGTTTCTCCATAAAGACGGATGAGATGACTTTTAACCGCAGAAGGAGGAGCGTTATGGCAAGCGGAAAAAAAAAGGTTGTAAGCAGGGTTACCCCGATGAGTAGAAATTTTAGGTGCAGCGGGATCCCGAAGCTAAACAGGCTGGAAGTATTCAGCAACAGGGAAATCACATAGGCCGGCATCAACAGCGGGTGGAACAGGTATGAGATGACGGCGGGCAATCGGAAACCGGACATTCAGCAGGGTTTAAAGTTCTTTTCGTAAGCGGGCAACCGGGACATTCAGCAGTTTCCTGTATTTGGCAATGGTACGGCGGGCAATGTTGTAACCTTTTTCCTTCAGGATATCCATTAATTCGTCATCGGTAAGCGGATTGCTTTTATCCTCAGCCTCAATGGTATCGGTGAGGATTTTCTTGATTTCACGGGTCGAAACCTCTTCGCCCTCGGTGTTGAGCATTGATTCGCTGAAGAAAGTTTTGAGCAGAAAGGTTCCGAAGGGGGTTTGCACATATTTGCTGTTGGCCACCCGCGATATGGTTGATATGTCCATACCAACCACGGTGGCGATATCTTTGAGGATCATGGGCCGCAACCTGGTATCGTCGCCGGTGAGGAAATACTCACGCTGGTATTCGAGTATAGCCTGCATTGTGGTGTAGAGAGTTTGCTGGCGTTGTTTTATCGCGTCGATAAACCCCCGCGCGGAATCCAATTTTTGCTTGATAAAGGTTAGTGCTGCCTTTTCAGAAGCCGAGGCTTTCCTCTTGCGCCCGCTGTATTCACGCAGCATTTCGAGGTAATCGCGGTTCAGATTAAGTTCGGGAGTGTTTCTTGAATTCAGTGTGAGTTCAAGCAAACCCCCGGAATTTGTGACAAGGAAATCGGGAACGATGTATTGATTGTCGCGGGATACTTCACTAATGGCGGCACCCGGTTTTGGGTTGAGCGACTGGATCTCTTCGATTGCCTCTTTCAGCTCCTCTTCAGAAATGTTACCTTTTTGAAGAATCTTTTCGTAATGTTTCTTGCTGAACTCATCGAAGTAGTATTTGATGATGATTTCCGCCAATTCGGTGGTGTAGGTGCGATCGGTTTTCATCTGCAGCTGGATGAGCAGGCATTCCTGGAGGCTGCGGGCAGCGATACCGGGGGGATCGAAGGATTGAACAGTCTTCAGCACATCGAGAATTTCTTCTGGTGTTGCTTCGATGTTCTGATTAAAGGCGAGGTCGTCGGAGAGAGCAGGAATTTCACGTCGTAGGTAGCCTGATTCATCGAGGTTTCCGATGATTGTAGCGGCGATGATATACTGCTTGTCCGAAAATTTATGCATGCCAATCTGGGCGATGAGAAAATCCTGGAAACTAATGCCGGAGATTACCGGAATTTCGCGGCTCTCCTCATCGGGACTCTTGTTGTCGGCTACAAGGCGGTACTCGGGGATCTCCTCCTCGTCAACGTAGTCTTCAAACGAAAATTCATCTTCAGCCGATTCTACCGGTTCTGTATCGTCACGGAATTCATCCTCTTCGGCAACTATCGACTCAAGCTGAATCTCTTCCTGTTCGTTTTCTTCCTCTTCAAGGGCGCCCTCATCGAGCGCAGGGTTTTCTTCAATCTCCTGTTTGATACGCTGTTCAAGCGAAAGAATAGGTTCCTGCAACAGGCGCATCACCAACACCTGCTGTGGTGAGAGTTTCTGAATTAACCGCTGCTGAAGTTTCTGATTAAGCATAGAAAACAAAGATAACCATAAAATTCCATGGATATTTTATATGTCGGCGTATTGATGTTTAACGGCATCAAAATTAGTTCAACTGTCTATATTAGCAACAGAAATGGAAAGAATTCGATAAATTAGCACAAAAAATCAGACCATGATCAAACATATGGGCTTAACATACAGAAGGTTTACTCCCTGGGTACATCTTCTTTTCTGGCTTGCTTTTTTCCTGGTCCCCCTATTTTTCATCGAAAGTGAGGTGAGTCGTGAGAGGTTTATGTACCTCGGCTGGTTTCTTCAGTTTTTAATGGTTTGCTATTTTTACTTCAACTACCTTTACCTTATCCCCCGGGTTCTCCTGCGAGAAAAAATCGCCCTTTTTCTTTTACTTCTGTTTATAGGAATGGTTGTTGTTTGTGCGCTCAATGCACTCTTTACATACATTACCTTCGAAGTCATTCCCCACCGTCACAGTTTCGATTTCTGGAGGACCTTCAGAGGGACGATCTACCCATCGCTGTTCATCATAACTCTTAGTTCGGCCATCAGGATAACAAATGAATGGTTCAAGAACGAGCGGAACAAAAGCAAGCTGGAGGCGGAGAAGCTTTCGTCGGATCTGGCTTTTCTGAAATCACAGATCAATCCTCATTTCTTATTCAACATCCTGAACAGCATCTGTTCACTGGCCCGTAAAAAGTCGGACGATACTGAGAATGCAATCATAAAGCTTTCTCAGATCATGCGCTATATGCTTCAGGATTCGAAGGACGAAAAGGTAAGTCTTGAAAAGGAGATAGAGTACCTTGAAAGCTACATTGAGCTGCAGCATCTGCGCATCTCGGAGCAGGTTAAGATCAGCTTCGATATCGAAGGCCGGCCTGAGCAATTCACGATAGAACCCCTTCTTCTGATACCATTTGTTGAAAACGCATTCAAGCATGGCATAAGTTATTATGAACATTCCAACATTGAAATCAGGCTTGTTCTTAAAAACAAATCACTACTCTTTACCGTTAAAAATAATATTGTCAGGCATATGGATGAGACTCTTGAACCAGGTTCTGGCATCGGCTTGAAAAATGTGACACGCCGGCTGGAATTGCTTTACCCTGATGCACATATGCTTCGTATTGAGGATAACGGGGCCATTTACAAGGTTGAACTTTCAATACAATTCTGATTATGATACGATGTATTGCGATTGATGATGAAATACTTGCCCTCGACCTGATCGAAGACAACATCAGGAAGCTTCCATTCCTTGAGATGGTAAAAAAATGCAAGAGTGCATTTGAGGCGATGGAGGTGCTCAGGCATGAACAGATAGACCTGATATTCCTGGATATCCAGATGCCAGATGTTTCGGGAATACAGTTAATTAAGACCCTTAAAACAAAGCCAATGGTAATCATTACCACGGCTTATGAAAAATATGCAACCGAGGGATTTAATCTGGACGTAATCGATTATCTGCTTAAACCCTACTCATTTGAACGGTTTTTAAAGGCAGTAAACAAGGCCAGTGAATACCAGGACTTGCGCGACAAGGCCCTTGCCCAGGAAAACATGAAGGAGGTTTCAGTCTCTCCCAATTATCTTTTTGTTCGTGCCGACTACAAGCTGGTTAAGATCGACCTGGCCAATATTCTATACATTGAAGGGCTCAAGGATTATGTTAAAATATACCTTGGCGACAAGCCGGTTTTGACCCAGATGAGCATGAAGGCGCTGGAGGAGAAGCTGCCTCCGAGAGATTTCGTGAGGGTTCACCGTTCGTTTATTGTTGCTTTCAGCAAAATTGACTTTATTCAAAAACAGATGCTCACCATCGGCAAGAAGGAGATACCCATCAGTGAGCATTACCGCGACCAGTTGTTTACCATGATCAACTCAGATAAATCGATATCTTAAAATGCGAAAAGGAGTCCTGGTTTTTTATCTCATATTCCTGACAGCAACCGGGGTGGTTGCACAAAATAAACCCTGGACTTTTCAGCAGTGCCTGGATACGGCACTTCAGCACAATATCAGCGTGAACCAGAGCAGGCTTACGAATGAGCTCAACAAGATTAGTCTCGAACAGTCAAAAGCGAACCGCATTCCCAGTCTGAGTGCCAATGCCAATGAAGGTCTCAACTTCGGTAAGAATGTTGATCCCACCACGAATCAGTTCGTTACCCAGGCTTATCACTCCACGAACCTGGGGATTGCCAGCGGATTGAATCTTTTCAACGGGCTTCAGAATGCCAATACAATCAGGCAGAACAGGCTCAGCGTACAGGCCGGAGCCTACGATATCGAAAAGGTGAAGAATGACGTCATCCTGAATATAACGACAGGCTACCTGCAGGTTTTATTTGCCATTGAGATCTTCGCCAATGCAAATAACCAGGCTGCTTCAACAGCTGCCCAGGTTGAAAGGACAGCCCGGATGGTTTCAGCCGGGAAAGTGCCGGAGAGCGATTTACTGCAGATCAGGGCGCAACAGGCAACCGACAACCTGGCGGTGATCAATGCACAGAATCAGCTTGATATGGCAAAGGTAACCCTCATGCAGCTGATGGAGATACCCATCAGTGCAGATTTCGAAGTGGTTATCCCAGAACTGGACGACCCTGCGAACCTCCTTTTACAGACGAACGAAGAGATTTACCAGAAATCGCTTTCGGTTCAGCCGCAGATATCAAGCGCTTCGATGAAGACCAACGCTGCCCTGATGGCATTAAAAGTATCAGAAGGGGCGCGCTGGCCAAGGCTTAATGTAAGTGCCAACCTGAGCAGCAATTATGCCTCCAGCCGCAAGCAAGGCACAGCCGTTAATCCTGAGGGGTACCCTTTCTTTACACAACTCTGGGACAATATCGGGCAGTCGTTCGGGATGGGTCTTTCCATACCAATATACAGTAACCGCCAGATAAAAAGCAACATCGACAGGGCAAAGATTAATGCCCTGAACGCCCGGCTCGGCGAGCAGAATACAAAAAACCTGCTGAGAAAGAGCGTGGAGCAGAATTATACCGACCTGCGTGCTGCTGGGAAAAAATATGAAGCATCAAAGGAGCAACTGGCAGCCGTAGAAGCAGCCTATCTGAATACGGAAAAAAATTTGAGGTAGGCGTCCTCAATGCCATCGACTTTATGATTCAGAAAAACAGTTTTACGCAATCGCAGTCCAATCTGCTTCAGGCGAAGTACGATTACATCTTTAAAACTAAAATCCTTGAGTTCTACCAGGGCAAAGCGATACAGTTTTAAGTTAAGAGTTAAGAGTTGAGAGTTAAGAGTTGAAGATCAATAGCTTAAGGTCAAACGGGGTAATATGAAAAAGGCATATTGGATTGTAATGGTTGTCCTGCTGGTGGTGATTGCTTCGGCTGCCTGGTTTTTTTACGGAAAGAAAAAGGAGGCAGTGCCTGAATGGAGAATAGCCAAGGTTGAGAAGGGCGACATCCAGGTTACAGTGAGGGCCAGCGGTACGCTTCAGGCAGTAACCACCGTGCAGGTCGGAACCCAGGTCTCGGGCATCATTAAGAAAATCTATGTCGATTTCAATTCGGTTGTAAGGGAAGGCCAGGTAATTGCAGTGCTCGACACCACGTACCTCGTGCAGGCGGTTGATGATGCAAGAGCATCGATGAAGCGTTCGGAAATACAGGTAAACCAGGCTAAGCGTGAGTTCGACCGCACCAAGCTACTGTTCGAACAGAAGGTGATGGCGCAGGCAGATTACGATCTTGCCCTTACCACATACGAAACGGCAGTAACTAATGCCAGTTCATCTATGGCAGCACTCAACCGTTCAAAGATCAACCTCAGGTATGCCACCATTGTGGCTCCGATCGCGGGTGTTGTGGTTTCGAGGGCGGTGGATGTTGGCCAGACAGTTGCAGCCAGTTTCAGTACACCAACGATGTTTACGATTGCCAATGACCTCACCAAGATGCAGGTACAGGCCAGCATCGATGAAGCGGATATCGGTAAAATCAAGGTTGAACAGGGGGTGACTTTTTCGGTGGATGCATATGACGATCAGACCTTCACCGGGGTTGTTCGCCAGGTTCGCCTGCTGCCGGTAGTGACTCAGAATGTTGTCAATTACACCGTTATCATCGATGTTCCCAATCCCGACCTGAAGCTGTTGCCCGGGATGACTGCCAACATCACAGTGCTGACACAGGAGGCAAAAGATATTCTGAAAGTTCCCGCTGCAGCGCTTCGTTTCACTCCCCCTCAGGAGATTCTTGATGAGATTGAAAACAATCTGCCGGATTCGGTCAAACAGATGCGTAAAAAATGGATGGAGGGAGGACAAAGCGGACGAGGCGGACAGGGTGAAATGGCAGGAAGGATGGGGAGACCCAGCAGCGGAGTTCTGTGGATGAAGGAGGGTGAAAAGATTACCCGGCAGCGTGTAAGGACAGGATTGACTGACGGCAGTTTCACCGAGGTTATGGGAAGGAAACTCAAGGAGGGCGACGAGATCATAACCGGGCAGTTAAATGCCCAGACCAATAAAACCACACAGCAGACCCAGCAAAACCCTTTCGCTCCTCAGATGCAGAGGCCAGGGGGGAGCAGCAGGGGAGGAAGGTAAAATGGACAAGACCATTATTTCCGTCAGCAACCTGGTGAAAATCTACACCATGGGCGATGTCGAGGTCCACGCGCTGCGTGGGGTGAATGTTGACATTATGCCCGGCGATTTTGCCGCTATTATGGGCAAGAGCGGATCCGGGAAATCTACCTTTATGAACA
>CAYHCQ010000092.1:0-14025 GCA_964355115.1 uncultured Prolixibacteraceae bacterium
ATGTTGCTTACACCGACGATCCCGGCGATGATAGTGCCTATGCCGATGATCCATATGAACAGCCGGATACCGGCAAACAGGGAATTGAACTTGCGCACCTCCTCACTTTTATTCCAGATGTCGATGGCCCGTTCATCCTCCGGGTCAAATGTGTGCATTTTGGCAAGTGCCAGTTTGGAAGATTTTACCATGGCATCGGCCTCCTCAGGTGTCTTCTTTCCTGTGGTATACGATATCTGGTTGATGACATTCTCCCCTTTGAAAACCCTTTGAGCCGTGGAAACCGGGATGTATATACGCCGCTGCTCATCGTCGTTCCTGCTGTAATCATGAAATACCCCGACAACTTTAAATAAAACCCCGCTTATATTAATGTACTTGCCAAGTGCCACCGTGTCGCCATGCTTGAAGAGACCCGACTTAACCTTTTCACCGATCACGGCAACCTTTCTGAATTCGTCGATGTCGAGGTTGTTCAGAAACCGCCCCTGGATGATACTAAGCTCCTTGATATAACCGTAGTCGGGATGACAGGGGGAGAGGAAAAAGGAGCCATATTCATCTTTGTATGAAGTGAGGCGGTTGCCGAGGAACAGACGGGCCGAGATCCGGTCGGCACCCTGGGTGGCTTGTTTCACAGACTGGTAATCTTCGTTGGTGAATTTTATCTTTCGTCCCACCTTGAGGCCCTTATACTGAAGGCTTGTTATCCCGCTGCTGATCCATACACCGTTTAGTGCCCCTCCCTTGAACTGCTCATGCACACCGTTTTCCAGCCCGGTTCCGGAACCCAGTAAAATGATGAGCATGAATATGCCCCAGGCAACACTGAATCCGGTGAGGAAAGTGCGGAGTTTATTTTTCTGCACTGTGCTATAGATCTCCTGCCATTTATCCAGTTCGAACATGGAAGGATCAATTATCAATTATTTCCGTTATCACTCCGTCGGTGATCCTGATCGTTTTTTGTGTTCTCATGGCGATATCGCGCTCATGGGTCACAATCACCATGGTGATCCCTGTTTTGTTGATCTCCTGCAAAAGGTCCATCATCTCAAGGGAGGTTACCGAGTCAAGCGCACCGGTGGGCTCATCGGCGAGAATGACCTTGGGCTTGGAGATCAGCGCCCGGGCAATGGCCACTCGTTGTTTCTGACCTCCCGAAAGCTCGTTGGGATGATGGTGAGCCCACTCTTTCAGCCCCATCCGGTCGAGGTACTCCATGGCTATGAGGTTCCTCTTTTTTCGCGGAATATTCTGATAATAGAGAGGGAGGGCAACATTTTCCATTGCATTTTTAAACGAGACAAGGTTGAATGACTGAAATACGAACCCCAGCATTTTATTCCTGAGTTGTGCAGCCTTGCGTTCATTCAGTTTTTTAATAACCTGTCCACCTAACTGGTATTCACCGGAATCATAATTGTCGAGGATCCCGAGAATGTTGAGCAGGGTCGATTTTCCCGATCCGGAGGCGCCCATTATCGATATCATTTCGCCGGCGTCGATATTCAGATCAATTCCTTTTAATACATGAAGGCTGTTCTGCCCGGTTATATAAGATTTATGTATCTGGCTGATTCGGATCATAAGGGTCAATTACACAGCAAAGTTTATAATATTGAGGCAAATGAAATAAAATATTCTGCGTACAGTAAGTAACGGTCGCCAAACACTGTTATTATCCCGCCGATGGTCATAAATAGATGGCAAAAAAGTTAAAAGGTTACAGGAGTTGACTCGTTTTTTCGAACAAACCTGATAACTTTGCCAGCTTGATTTAAACGTTATGTCAGAAATTCTGCTTGGTGTCGGGTCGCGTATTAAGCATCCTCAGTTTGGTAAAGGAGTGATCGTACAGATCCGCTCCGATGTTTATGAAATTACATTCATCGAACATGGAACCCGCCAGATTACCCGCGACTATATTGGACTCGAGGTGATCGAGGCCGTTGAAACTCCTACTGACCTTGTGACTTATGAAAAGTGGGAAAAGAGCCTTATACGCGTACTGCGCCGTTTCAGCGATGTACAGGAGACCGTGCATCTCGGCGGTAAATGGAGCGGAGGCAAACTGCTGATGATACCGGGGGAGGCTGGTCTGAAGGAGAAGGAGATACCCATCGATGGTTTTTTTCATAAGATAGTTATGATCCGCGACCGCATGCGTGTTCTGGAACAGAAATTGAATGCCAGCAAACTCACTGATGAGGAGAAGATCGAGATGCAGCAGTATATCACCCGGGTTTATGGATCCCTCACTACATTTAATGTGCTTTTCAAAAACAAGGAGGATCAGTTTGTGGGTGAAAGAACCGAGGGATAATATTATCCTTCGGTTTGCATCTGCCGTCAGCAACTCATTTCACCTGACTGGCTGTGGCTTCTATGAATTTATTCTTTATCGAAAAACGGGTACTTTTTTCCGCTCTTGTCAATGTGATACCAATTGTCGCTCAGCCAGGAAGTATGTTCGCCGGTGGTTTGAGTGGTACATTCGTCGCTTACTTCAGCAATTCCATTCTCAAAAGGTTGGGCACAGGAAAACTGTGGTTTTATCACAACCTTACCTGTTATTGCATCGGCATAACCGATTTTATGATTGCCAATGATCCTGAAAAGTCCATCGGAGGGTTCGTCTGGTCCATTGTCAAAAGGAAAGACTTCATAAAGGATATTTTCTTTTCTGTCGATGGCAAGAAAACCCTTGTGAGGCATGGTTACAATGGCATATGTAGTGAAAGTGTCGGTGAAACACATTGAATACTTTCCGGGGGGTATGACGATGTCACCGTTTTGATTTTTATAACCATATTGGTTTTTAATTGTGTCATCGAAAGAAACAAGGTAGTCCTTGTCTCTATGGGACTGTCCGCAATTTGAAAGTCCTCCGGAAAGAAGCAAAATTCCGATAACGATCATTGCTTGTTGTTTTACCATTTCACCATTTCACTATTTCGCTGGTTCGCCATTTACTCACAACATTTTCATCTTTACGGCTGTTCGTGATTGCTCTGCAATTCGTTATTTTTCTATCGGGGGACAAGAGGGACATGAAACTATCTCAAACTCGGTTCTGCGGTTTTCCTGATGTTGTTTTTCAGTACAATCAACCCCATCTGAACAACCGTTCACCGGTTTCGATTCCCCGTATCCAACAGCAGTGATCCTGTTTGATGAAATGCCTTTACTCATGATATAATCGACTGCTGAGTTAGCACGGCTCTGAGAAAGTTTCTGGTTGTATACATTGCTTCCCCTGCTATCGGTATGAGAGGATAATTCTATCTTCATGTCAGGAAAGTCATTCATGAGCTTGACGACCCTGTTAAGTTCTATTGCAGACCGGGATTTAATATCACTTTTATCATAATCATAATAAATTTTATCTAATCTGATAGCATCTCCAATCTTTGGTTGTTGCATACTTAACTTAATTTTGACATACAAATCCTTACTCCGGTCCAGTCCTTTGGTGGTTGCAGTTATTTCTTCACTACTGAGCCATCCTTTAAGTTCTCCAACAACATTAAAATCGCTTGCCTGTTCGAGCTGAAAGAAAAATTTGCCATCTGCCTTAGTTACGTTGCTTGTAGTTTTTTTTAGGACAGTATTTTCACAAGTTACCTTAACGCCATTAACCGGCTGGTCGTTCTGTAAGTTTGTAACAACCCCCGATAAGGTAAATCGTGGATCATTGTGGGTAATGATTTTCTCAATCAATGATTTTGTGAATTCCTCCTTTGTGATGTTTGTAATTGTTGTGGTGACCTCATTTAAAATGCCCTGAACCCGGTAGTTATCCGCAGGTAAATCTTCTACAGTCAGCAATCCGCTGGGATCCGTCATTCCCTGAAAGACGATATTGTTCTTATCATCCTTCAACGTTACTGAAACATAGGGAAGGGGGGTTAACGTATATTTATCTAGAACCGAAATTTTAACTACAGGTTTGGTTTCCGGCAATAGGACTTTGCTCTCTTTTTTTGAGAAATAGGCGATATCGTAAGTCTCGGTTGTTCCGAACCGGTTTGTTGAAATATAGCCGCTCTCCATGTTGTTCTTTGAGATCAATGAAAAATCATCGAAGCTGGAGTTGATGGGTGCTTTCAGGTTTACAGGGAGTGAAAAGGTGTTGCCAACATTCTTTGAATTAAAAATATCAAGTCCACCTAATCCCGGCAGCCCATTTGATGAAAAGGAGAGGTTATCGGAGGTGTCGAACAAAGGAAATATCTCATTCTCAGAAGTGTTTAATGCGGAGATGTTAACTGGTTCGGACCATGAGTTGTCTGGTTGTTTTGTGCAGTAGTACAAATCCATGCCTCCTTGCCCTCCGGGTTTATCGGAGGAAAACACCAGCAGGTTTCCATCATTTCTCAATGTCGGGTGAGCGACATTGTAGTTGCTGTTGAATTGGAACAACCCGGCCAACTTCCATTTACCATCATTAAACAATGCTGCCGAGATTTGAAGTTTTCGTGTGCTAACATCTTCTTCCTGAAGCATTTTATTGTTGTTGGAGGTCAGGTAAATTGTCTTCTCATCCTTCGACAATGAGGCAGGACCATCATTGTATCTTGTCATGAGTTCAGTAGCAAAAGGCTCCAGTTTGCTGAGATCGAGGGACGTCATGTATAATTTCGTATATCCCCTTCCGGTCCATCCGAATTTGGGTCCACCAAGATTTTCTGCAGTAACAAGGAGACCATTAAGATAATAGACAGGTGAAAAAACGGATTGAGAGTATTGGGCAGTTTTGTTTACGACATCATATTTGTTCTTTTCCGACATAAATTCTTCATTCATGTCAATAGATCTGATCAGGTTTTGCGCCTTTTCCCCGCTGTTTTTCTGCTGGTATTGAACTGCAAAATTCCTGGCGTCTACCAGATTTCCATTCATCCTCAGAAGCTGGACCAATTCGTACCAGTCATCTGCGACGGCTTTGTTGAGTTTTACCAAGGCCTTGTAGGTTTCTATCGACGCTGTGATGTTGTGGTTGTTCTTATATGAAATTGCAAGGTTTTTGGCCGCGTCATAATCTTCCGGTGATTTTTCCAGGTACTGTTTGTACAGTGGAATGGCTGCACTGTATTCGTATAATTTGAATTTTTTGTCGGCCTGTGATTTCTGTGCAATCACCGGAAAACTGCATAGGCAGATCAGAATCAGGATCAGTTTTTTCATGACGATATGGTTAGATACCCTCCGGGGTGGAAAACGATTTAAAAGGTTACATTACTGTTTGTTCTGTCGGGAGTGCCTTGTTTTCCAAAGCGAAATCCAAGGTAAATTTCATGCGATCCGGAATTATATGTACGCATCCCTGAAACAGTCATATCGTATGAATAACAGATATAGAAATGTCCGAGTTGGGTTTTTATCATCAGGTTGACGGCATCTGAGGTCCGGTATGAAACGCCTAACCCTATAAGGTTTCGGTACCATACATCCATGGCAATATCTGCTTCAAGCGGAGCTGCTGAAACATATTTAGCCAACAGGGCGGGTCTGAGGTCAATATCGTCATTAACGTTAATCCTGTATCCGCCGTACAAATAGAAATGTGGTTTGGTGATGGTTGCTTGCGGCGCTACATTTTCAAAGGACACCACCCGCGGAACCGCAAACCCGATGTATAGTTTCCGTGTATAATACAACACGCCAAAGCCAACATAAGGTAGCGTTCTGTTTTCGGTGGTATAAAGCGGATCGGTAATGTCTACATTTTCCAGTTTTGAGAAATCCGAGCGTAGCAGATTCACGCCGGCTTTGATACCTACCGACATGGTTCCTTTTTCTCCAATGCGAAGATGCGAAGCGATACTGAGATCTGCAGAGGTGCTCTGGGTAATACCAATCCGGTCGCTAATTACAGTCAAGCCCAGGGCAAGTCGTTTTTTAACGACGCTGCTTTCTGCATTAAAACTGAGGGTTGAGGGCGAGCCGGTGTAACCAACCCATTGTTTTCGGAATCTCAAACTCAGACTTGCATTGTTGTTTGCACCCGCATATGCCGGATTGATCTCCAATTGGCTGTTGAACTGGTTCAGTGTGTACTGTGGTTCCTGCTGGGCCATCGCAACCAATGAGGTGAATACGAGTGCCAGTATAAAAATATTTTTCATGGTTCTGAATTTAATTAGGTTAATACCTGATATCGACATAGATCCCTTTCTTATTACCATCAGGCAGTTCAAGAAGAATGAAATAGGTGCCCTGTACCAGAATCTTTCCACTACTGTTTACCCCTTTCCAATCGTTTTGGTAATCCTCGTTCAGGTACTCAATATTTCCCCAGCGGTTAAATACTTTGATGGAGATATAATCGCAACAGGTCGAATTCAGGATCTCAAAAACATCATTTTTCCCATCCTCATTGGGAGTGATTCCGTTGGGGATTATCATGTTCTCAAACTGACAGCAGATTGTTGTATCACATCCACCACATTCTATCATCGGCAAACAAATTCCTCCAAGAGAGTCGGTGCAGCATTCGGTTGCTGCCTGACCTGTAATCGAATCGTAGATATCATTGTGGCCGGTAAGGTAAATGCAGAAACGATCAAGGTTTTTTGATGCCGAATCGATGGTAACGGTAAAGGGACCTCCGGTATTTCCTGGTGCAATGGGTACGCTGAGTTGAACATGATCGATATCAAGTTTAATATCAGAGGTGCGAAAATCAACCTGCCAGATCGGGAATGGGGCATTGTTCTTGACATGGAAGGTGTATTTAACCTTATCACCTGAACAGTAAAGAGAATCGTTGATAATGTTGGCACACGTTGGAGTCACAAGTTCGCAATCAAAGCTCAGGGTATCGGTGCATACCAGAGTCCCTTTGACATCGTAGCTGTTGATCAGAATAATATGCGGTGCAATTGAAGTTCCGGTAAGACAGAAGGAGGCAAAATCGGGATAGGAACCCGGGGAAATACCACTGCCCGGAGCCTTAATTTTAACATGGCTGCTGCTCACGCTGCCGTAAATACTCCATCCTGACAACAGTGCAAACTGAGTACCACCAACCCCGGTAAATTCAAGAAATCCCAGGTTCCCATTGCTATAGTTGCTGGAGAGGGTGAGGTTGTAACAGCATTTTACAGGATCCTGTTGTACAGCGCTGAATGAAATTCCGACGCAAGGGTCACAATTGGGTATTGTAACACAGTAAGGGATAGAGTCCATGCAACACCAATTTGGATAGGGGCCTGCAATGCCAGGTGTGGTGTTCTGGTCGCATGCGGCAATAAAGAAACAAGCGCTATCGGCATTGTTTGATATGATCAGGGTCGTTTCAAAATAGCCTGAAGTCTGGTTGGGCAATAAGTCAGGGATGGGAATAAATTTGGGCGATGGATTTACATCCGGATTCTGGGAATAAAGTGTCAGCCCACGCATGGTAAAATTGCCGTTGTTTTTTATTCTGAATTTCATAATAATGGCACCTGAATCACATACTGAGGATATGTCAAGTACTGAAACACAGGATGTGTCAACCGGGGTAGGGGGAAGGCATCCTTCGATAAGCAAGGTTTTACTGCAAACCGTGTCTTTCTGCGGCATGTTGCCGATAAAATCAACTTTAATATGCGATGGTCCGATACCAGTAAAACAGATATCCCCCAGTCGCTGATATTCTCCTAGGGTATCCAGTGGTATACCATCCTTGAAAATTCGTTTCGTGAAAACTATCTGGTTCGGCGACTGATACGTGATATTTGACCAGGTATTGGTGATATCTTTAGTCGCATTAGCAATGGATAGATTGTCGGAGGTGATGACAATACCCGAAAAATAGTCAGGTCGGTAAGTGTTGGAAATCTCTACCCGGTAACAACATTCACCTGTAGCAGATTGCAGTTTAATGATTCTTGCATTCGTCTTGCTGCAGATATCAGTTTGTGTTGGCGGACATACCCAGTCATAACACTCAACATCACCAAAACTGCCTTTTGGGGTCAGGCCATAAGTTGTAACACTACCTCTTAAATTCACGATATAGGCTTCATTCAGGTAGGTGCTGTTATTGGTGTAACCATTCAGGGGATGGCTAAGGAGACCATAGGCCAGCCAGGGTCCACTCGGACCTGCGATCGCATTAGACTGGGTCCAGATGATAGTGTCGCAGTAAAATTGCTCGTTTGTGGTATCTTTCGATGAATATCCATAATCGACACCTCCTGCACTGTTATGCCCTGGGCCTGTACCTCCATTATAGGAGGCAATAAATAGCTCCATGGGAAGGCTCCATGCATTGTGCTTTCCAAAATACTGGTAAACATTGGCCAAATGAGGATTCCCTTTTTCTGCCACCAGCATTTCTCCCCTGGATGAAAAGGCAATATCAGAGATATAGGTTCGGGGGGAGGATTGGGGAAGGATGATTTCCAAAGTATTTGTTGAGCCATCAAAGGACCCGTCGTTGTTGAGTTTTACAGACCAGATTTCTGACTGGTGATCGTTTATTAATACTGCATAGTATAATCTGGACTGGGTTGGTAGAAGTTCATAATTTACAGCAAGGCCGAATATGCGTTCGCCGTAACCGGCTATCTGAGCACCACTGGCATCCGGCGTAAAAGGATCATATGTAAAGTCGGTGGTTCCGGTTGCCGGGTTTAAACAATAGATCTTTCCATCCTCGAGGTTAGAAGTATAAAGTTTATTGATCACCTTGGCAAAAGCAATGTTTCCAAGTCCATATCCTGTATTTGGTATTGCACTGGTTAAAACGGTGATGTTGTTCAGGTCAACCTTATCAGCCTTGTAGATGCCAGCAGCACCCCCCAGTGGATTATAGCCATTTCCACCCGACCCATAGATACCCGGGTTGGCATCGGCAAGCCTTTGGCGGTCCCAGTTCCAGTACATGGCTGTCGCAGCAAAATAGACGTTCCCAGCATCATCGATGGCAATTCCAAAAACCTGGCCCAGATAGTCTGCTGTCCAGTTGGTAATGGCCGGTGTTATAATCGGTGGTACCCAGTTAACATTATGCGGAGCACCAAACTGGTCTCCAACTGTCTTAACATTGGCCACAGTTCCCGGGTTCATCAAATCGGCTACACCATAAAAGGTAACAACAGCATCCATGCCTTTGGTAAGGGTGGGCTGGGACTGGATCGTATTGCTGAGCAGCAATATAAAAGCGAATAAATATGGGATTGTTTTAGTTTTCATCTTTTGTTCTTTTAATACAGATTCTGTGTGTGATAACTCATTAAAATCTTCTGACGGCCCGAACTCTGGCTACACCGTAATTACCTTTATCGTAGTAATAACTCCCTCCGAAGTGAAATTCAAACTCTTCGGCATTATTGGCGTCGAATTCAGTAGAAGACCAATACAAATGTTGCTGGGCGGTGGTCTGGAAACCATTGGCAGTGCCAAGAATGGTATTTATCACAAAAATTGCGTTCCAGCACAGGTTTAATTCGTTGGTTGCAGGAAGATACCAGTCGCTGAATCCTCCGGACGTGTAGTCGTCGCACAATTTTGCTGCGCTGGTAGTGTGCCCGGGCTGGGCAATAATGGCATTGGTGTTGGCCTGGCCGTCGGTGGGGCTCATGGCTGCCGGACCGATCTGTGTGGAGATCATGTTGCTCCATGGAATTTCAGGGCTTACATCAGTTAAGGATACAATAAGGCCATGTTCCACGCCTGATTCTTTCCAGACATAGGCAACGATGCCTCCTCCGTATAACTCTCCGATATAATGACTGAATCCTGAACTGCTGATTATATTTCCCGTAATTGCAATTCCCTGACCAGCAATTAATTGATTCTGCTTACTGTTCCAATTGGTCATATCGCCGGCCGTGATACCGGCAGCCGTTGATGCTGCAAACAGAGGATCAGTTTCGATGATACCCCCGACAATACTTTCTGCAGTTTTTGAGTACAAGGCATAAGGAACACTCAATAGTTGGGAGGTACCTGAAATCGTATAGTTTGTTCCACCCAATGGGTCGGTTTCTGTTTTAAGAAAATAGGGACCGTTCGACCAGTCAATCAATGAAAAAGTTCCTGTTATTGGAGCTCCTCCACCTATTTCAAGCGTGATCATACCATTGATATTGGTAGCTGCCATGTGTTTTTCAACATAAACAGCCGTCCCTGTGGGAGTGGTTTGAAGAATGCTCACCAAAACCCCAACCGTGCTGTTTTTGACCAACAACCCGTTATGATCTCTTACGATCGCTTGGTAGCTCAGCTTTTCGGGCGCCTGGGCAAAAGCGCCGGCAGTCAGTAACGCCGTTAAAATAATTGCGTATAATCTTCTCATTTATTATTGGTTTTTTATGATTTTGAAAGTTTTCAGTGTCTGGTAGCTGTCGCATATTTTCAAAAAATAGGTACCCGCGCGGAAATTGACCATGGGAATGGATGTTTCCATGCTGCTTATTTTTTGATCTAGTAAAAGTTTTCCACTGAAGTCGTATAGCTGGTACCCAAGCGTTTCGAATTTGTCGGTTGTCATTTTTAACCAGATAAATTCACTGGTCGGGTTAGGATAGACGGACATGGAGAGGACAATCTCTTCGTAGTCATCAATACCAACCGTAAAAATTTCGAAGGGTTGCTGCATTCCCTGGGATACCGCACCATGCAGGTTGTCGATACTGGTGTAGGCGATCAATCCCACCGACCAGGCCACTGTGCCACCGGTGCCTGCAGCCACACCGCCAGAGGCGATGACTGCCTCTTGCGCCTGGAGTGACGAAAAATTTAGAAATATTGACAGTATGAAGAGTATTTTGTACAGTTTATGCATAATTAAAAAGTTGGGTTTATTTTACCAATTCACCGTTTTTTATCCTAATCGTGCTCTTGTTCTTTAACTCCTTCAATGACGATTTTAATTTCTCTATTTTATGAGCGGGAACATTTGGATCATTTTCAAGGTCGGCAATTGCCTCATCAATAGAGGTGTATTCTTTTACATTGGAATCTCCTGCATTCTTCGTTATGATTAAAAGAGGCATTGGCTCAGATTGCTTTTTTGCAAATAGGCTTGTCAATCTTTTAATGAATTTCACGTTGCTTTATTATATTCGGAACAAACATACAGCCGGGGGGCGACTGGCGCAATACCTAACAAACCTGCGGTATGTGGCATTTACTAAACGGTAGGAAATACGAAATAACCGGTAATTTTTATAGTGGGCCTTGCAATCAGGTTTTGTTTTTTCAATTCATATTAATCCTGGCAAAGATTTTACCTTTCCAATAAATTGGTTGTTCAGGATTTTCTATGTGTTCAAAATTAAAACTGAATTCAGCTTTCATTATCCCATTACTCCAAAGATTTTTGTCAATGGTAATAAACCCGTCGGTGCAATAATATGTGGCATCACCGCCTGGAGCAATGCTGCTTAATTTTATAATAGCATAACAGGTGTCTTTTATCATGTCAAGTTGCAAGCTACAATGAGTAGCAATGCTTGTCCTGGTAAAACAGTTAATACTGTCTTTATTTTTACGAAACACTTCTATGAAATCTGTTCCTGCCCATTCATAACACCAGGCTTCACACTGAATGGAGTGCGATTGGTGTTTTGTGTTTGTAAATGAAAAATCGCCTTGAAGATTATCAACCCATTTGATGATAACTGGTTTTGAAGTTGTCTTTTCAGTTTGCAAAATCCTTTGTCCGCAGATTAAGGAACTTAAAACTATTAGTGCTGATATTGTAAGATTCATTACGGTTTGATAAAATCTATCATTGGCTGAAACGGGTCGTGAAAAGTAACCTCGCCATCTTTTTCCAGGGAATAAAGCAACCCAAACATTTTTGTATACGGCAAAGCGACCATTTGCATGGTTGTAGCTCCATCTTTCTTCGAAACAGATTTCTTCCCACTCGATAATCGGATCAGTTCTTTGAAAATTTCAATGTCCTCGGCATTCGGGTTGCCGGCAGCAGCCTGGGCATGTACCTGGGTATCTTCCCAAAACTCAGCTGCATATTGATCACCTCCGAGGCTTTGTACACGAATTTCATACTCAGTAGCTATCTTTTTCAAATCCATCTTTCCAAGATCACTATAAAGCAACATGAAGGTTCCATAATTAAACACGGTGACATCGAAACGGGTCTGAACTAAATAGTCATTGATTGATTTTAGAAATATTTCCTGCAGTTGATCTTGTTTTTCTTTGGACAATGCTTCAATTTGTTCAGTGATTAGTTTGCTTTCGGCCGACTCGGGATCTGTTTTGTTTACAGACTGCCGCAGATCGTTTATGGCGCGTGCCTTGATGGCCTTGGAGATCGGATCATTTGTGTCGAGATAAACGACGGGCGCTGCCGCAGCAACTTCTGCAGGCGCAGCAGGGATAACCTTCTCCTGCACATCACGGCGCTCACTGCCAAAAGAGAAGGGGTACTCCTTCCTGATAACTTCCGCCTTGGATAATGAAAGTTCAGTGATGTTTACAGGAAGTTGCATAACTACTTTTCCTGAAACTTCTGATAGTTCAACATCGCCTCCGAGAGCCCCGAGAGCCCGCACGGTAATACTGTCGTAGGGATCACGCAAATTGACATAACGACTTCCAAACCAGTACGATTTGGATCCTACTGTTCGGTTATCAAGCATAAGTGCCGTGAAGTCATTCTCAGGGTTGCTTCCATCCGTTTTTATTTCCGTATTGCTCTCCCTGTCAAGGTAATCAAGTCCGTTGTTTCCGATCACATGATCAAGTATGATAAACACCTCTCCTTCATTGATATTGGGAATATTCGGAAAAATGATTTGTATGTCAGTTTTATAAATTTTGGGTCCTTCAGAAAATCCATAACCAATCATAATTCCACCCATGACAGTGGTAAGTGGTTCAAATCCTTCAATATCACCAACAGGTTGCGAAAGCAACAGTTCATATTCTGTGCCTGTAAGCGAAATATAATCATTGCCGGCATCTGCAACTCTTTTTTCCAGAGCAACAATAAGATCTTCCTGGCTGCTATTCTTTTTCATGGTTTGTTCAGTTTGCTGAGACTGTGAATATCCATAACCGCAACTGATAAAAATCAGGACAATTATTGCAAATGATGTTTTCTTCATGCTATTGATGTTTCAGGTGTAAGTGAATTTGCTAAACTCAATATTATTTGCCTTCATAAATTCCCCCAATAATGTGTATGTTTCATTTACCCCAAACCGCATTTTAATTTCCTGTAAAAGAGCAGATTTGTCTCCATCTTGTAAGCCAAACAACAGGTAAAGTTTTAGGACTTCGGCTGGCTCAATGATATAGTTATACTCATAATCAGAATCTCCCCAAATATCAACAACCCGTTTCCCGCAATCATAACCATCGAAGTACAATTGGTCCTTGTCATTAAAGTATATCTCCATTGATATTTTAATGTCAGGCCTTTCTAAATAAAAGAGGGTTACTTTTTCCATGCTGGTTTCTTACCTTCACTGTTTAAGGGTTGATCCTGAATTCCCTGAATTTTTCCCAAAACTCAGGATCTTCTTCTGTTTCTTTATCGAGTCCCAGACTAGTTCCGAGTTCTGAACAATCATTCCAATCCATGCTTTGAAGAGGTTTTGGCAGAGGTTTTGGCAGGTTCATGATGCCGGTTACCAGCTTTTCAAAGGCCCGGGCAAGCTCCCCTTTTATCATGAGCAGTTCTATATCACTTACATCCTCCAGGGGCAGGTACGGGGAGCTTACTGCAATAAGATCTTTGAGTTGGCTCGTCTGTTCTTCTTCCCCGGTTGCCTCGGTATCGTCCTCCTCATCCAGCGACCTTACAAGGGGATCGTTGCCCAGTTTGTCGCTGAAATCAATGTGGTAATTCTTGTCAGGTTTCAGCGGATCAAGGTAAACGCGAAACTGATCCCCTTTTCTGATTTCTGCTCCGGTTTGTGGCGGGTTCCAGTCGGGAAGCGTAATCTCAAGTGAAATAAAATCGTGTGACTTTGCCGCAGGTAACGGGGTCTCCTTGTCGATGCGGTAATGGAGTAAATGATCCGCCGGTTTCACCTCCATTACCGTGGG
>CAYHCQ010000093.1:0-13649 GCA_964355115.1 uncultured Prolixibacteraceae bacterium
TGATGTGCCGATGTGCTGATGTGCTGATGTGCCGATGTGCTGATGTGCTGATGTGCTGATGTGGTCAGGTAAAGTTACAAAGCACCTGTAAACTGCTTTAAAAACCGTACATCATTTTCAAAGAATAGCCGCAGATCCTTGATCTGGTATTTGAGCATGGTGATGCGTTCGATGCCCATGCCGAAGGCGAAACCGGTGTACTCCTCGCTATCGATACCGCAGTTTTCCAGTACGGCCGGGTTTACCATGCCGCAGCCGAGAATCTCAACCCAGCCGGTGTATTTACAAATGTTACAACCCTTACCGCCGCATATGAGGCAGCTCACATCCATTTCGCCCGAGGGTTCGGTGAAGGGGAAGTAGGAGGGGCGCAGGCGGATTTCAGTTTGCTCGCCAAACATCTCCTTGGCAAAATAAATGAGGGTTTGCTTGAGATCGGCAAAGGAGACATTCCTGTCGATATAGAGCCCTTCGACCTGGTGAAAGATGCAGTGGGCCCGGGCCGAAATGGCTTCGTTGCGGAACACCCTTCCCGGGAAGATCATCCGCAATGGAGGAGGTGTTTTCTCCATGGTACGGATCTGCACCGATGATGTATGTGTACGCAGCAAGATCTCCGGATCGGTCGAAATAAAGAAGGTGTCCTGCATGTCGCGGGCCGGGTGGTCGGCCGCAAAATTCAAAGCGCCGAAATTATGCCAGTCATCTTCAATCTCAGAACCTTCGGAAACGGTGAAGCCGATGCGGGCAAAGATGTCGATGATCTGGTTGCGCACAATCGAGAGCGGATGCCTTGTACCGGGGGTGCCGTTACCGGCAGGGCGGGTGAGGTCGAGACCGGCGGATGCCGTAGCTTCACCTGCATCGAACATGGCTTTCAGTTCATCAATCCGCTCCTGTGCTTTGTTCTTCAGGTCGTTGAGAAGCAGTCCCACTTCGCGTTTCTTCTCTGCGGGCACTGTCTTGAACTCGTCGAACAGGGCGGAAACCAGCCCCTTCTTGCTGAGAAACTTCAGGCGGAGCTGCTCCACCTCGTCGACGTTCTTTGCAGAAGCCGCGCGGATCTCAGAAAGAAGGTGCTGGATTTTATCGTTCATCGGGTTGATTATTCAACAATCTTGATTGTCATTTTGACATCCTTTACCGGGCGGTCTCTTGCATCCTTCTGAACGGAGGCGATCTTATCGACCACGTCGAGCCCTTCAGTTACCTCGCCGTATACGGTGTAATCGTTATCGAGGGAATGGGCTCCGGATTCAGGCTGAACGATATAAAACTGGCAACCCGATGAAGCCTTCAGGGGGTTCGACGGACCGCCAAGACGGGCAGCAGCCAGAGCACCTCTTTTATGGGTGATCTTGGGATTGATCTCAGCGGGAACGGTGTAACCGGGACCGCCCATGCCCAGTGCCTGTCCGGGCTTTGCTGTCTTCGAGTCGGGGTCGCCGCCCTGTATCATGAAGCCCATGATCACACGGTGGAAAAGAGTTCCGTCGTAGAAGCCAGATTTGGCCAGTTTAACAAAGTTATCACGGTGCTGGGGAGTCTCATTGTAGAGAAAGCCCTTCATGTCACCTAAATCGGTATGGATCACGAATTTTACCACTTTTGGCTTGGTTTTGGTTTGAGAAAATAACGATAGATTGAATACTAACAGAATTGCAAAAAAAAGAATGGCAGGTTTTTTCATAAGTCATGATTTTGGGGAGCAAAATTACGAAAATGTGCTGATGTGCCGATGTGCTGATGTGCTGAGGTGAATAAAAATTTACATGAACATTATTTAATATGCAGATATACAGTGGAATAAATATAGTTATGCAGAAGTTTTGGGAGGTTATTTGTTAAATTTTTCTCCAACCAGTTTACCTTTTGGCCCATTTCCGGATAAAGCAATGGGGGTGATGTATTATAAATTCATTTTATGGAAAAGGAAAATGTTATTTTGGAGCTTTCATTTCAGTTTGCATTGGATATAATTTCATATTGTGATCTTTTGGAAGAGAGAAGAAAATATGTGATAGCCAGACAGCTATTAAAATCAGGAACATCAGTGGGTGCTAACATCAGGGAGGCCCAGAGTGCCGAGAGCAAAACCGATTTCATACATAAGTTGAAAATAGCTGCCAAGGAGGCTGACGAAACAGAATACTGGCTTCTTCTTTGTAAATATTCAAAATCCTACCCCTCGCCAGCTGAACTATTGGAGAAAATAATCAGCATTAAAAAATTATTGTCAAAAATTATTGCCACCTCAAAAATCTCCCTGAAATAAACACTTCATGATCCCATCAGCATTTCAGCACATCAGCATATCAGCATTTCAGCACATCAGCATATCAGCACATCAGCACATCAGCACATCAGCACATCAAAACTTATTCCTTCTCAGAAGCTTCACCACCAGCCAGAACCCTACAATACCGGCAAGGCTGAATACAATACCGCCGATCCAGCGGATCTGCTCCCATTGGGATATGATGGAGGCGCCAATGATGAGTGCGGCAAGTACAATGGCCAGGGCCACGCGGTTGCTGGCACTGTCGATGTGCTCCATCATCGGCTCCAGCCCCTTCACCTCGATCTGGGTTTTAAACCGGCCCTCCTTGATCTTGAAAATGATCTCGTTAAGATCGGAGGGCAACTCCTTTATCAATTTGTAATAATCCTTCAGCGAGTCGAAAACTTCCAGGGCAATCCGTTTCGGATCGAACTGCTGCGCGATCAGGTGGATGGCATAGGGCTGCATTTCCCGCGCAAAGTCGATCTCGGGATTCAGCTCAACGGCTACGCGCTCAATGGCCATCAGGGACTTTACAAGCAGGTAGATCCCCGGGGGGATGCGAAGGCCGAACCTGACAAGGATATCCACCGATTCGTTCATCACCTTGCCAAAGTCCATCTCGTCGAAAGTAAGGTATTTGTAATGAGCCAGCATTTCAGCCACCTGGAACTCAAGGTCTTTGTAACGGGCAGGGTTCCTCTTCCCTGAAACCAGTACCAGGGCCTCGGTCATGGTATGAGCATCGCGGTCGAGGTATCCGAGCACATACTTTCCGAGGAACTGCAGATGTTCGGGACGCAGCGATCCCATCATCCCGAAATCGATGAAGGCGAGTATATTTCCCTCCAGTGCGAAGAGATTGCCAGGGTGCGGATCGGCATGAAAAAAGCCATGGTGGAAAATCTGGTCGAATACCAGCCTAACAGCCCTGTGGGCAAGCAGTTTAAGATCGTTGCCGGAATTAAGCAGGTGCTCAAGATCACTAACCTTAATACCCTGAATAAACTCCTCAACAAGGATGTGCCGGGAGGTATACTGCTGGTAAACCTTCGGTACCCTGATGTCGGGGTCGCCCGCGAAATTATGGCCAAACCTTACGATATTGGCCGCCTCATGCCGGAAGTCGAGTTCGAACCGGAGCGTCTTTCCAAACTCCTTCACCACACCCAGGATGTTGATCGCCTCCATCTCGGGGTTGTTCTTCTGAATGCGGCCGGCAAAGTAATTCATCAGGTGAAGGTCGAGCTCGATCTTGCGTTCTATCCCCGGGCGCTGAATCTTCACACACACCACTTCTCCGTTGAGGAGTGTTGCCTTGTATGTTTGCGCCATAGAGGCGGAGGCCAGCCTGCTCTTGTCGAATTCGCGGAAGATCTCCCCTATGGGCCGGCCCAGTTCCTTCTCGATCTCCCTGAGCGCCAGCTCATCGGGCATCGGCTGGGCCTCATCCTGCAGTTTCTTCAGCTCGGTGCGGAGCTCTTCAGGAACAATGTCGGGACGGTCGGCAAGGATCTGGCCGAACTTTATATAGGTCGGCCCCATCTCCTCGACCGCCATGCGGATACGCTCCCACTGGTTGTAGCGACCAATACGCGCCAGACGTTTCTTTGAAACAAGATACCGGCCGAGTCCGCCCTTGCTTACCCAGTCGCTGAGACCATACTTCACGATGATCCCGATAATTTCACGGGCACGGCCGATCTCGTGAACGGCGAGGCCGATTTTTGACATTTTCACGACGGTGAAATGTTAACTATGAAGGCAGGACTATTTTACCGTCTTTTTCTTTGCAGCAGGTTTGGCCTTTGCAACGGGCTTGGCCTTTGCCGGAGCCTTTGCCCTGGCCGGAGCCTTTCCTGCCGATTCCAGCTTTTTGATCCGGTCCTCCAGTTTTTTAATGTCTGCCGCATTCGGCAGGTTCATCTTCTTCATCGAATTCTGAACGAAAACCTGCAGGTCGGACTCCAGGGTCTTGCGTGCCTCCTCCGATTTTTTCAGTAGATGATCATACAGCTTTTTCGCCTCCTCCTTGGTCAGTTTGTTCTCTTTGGCCAACTCCTGGGCGGCCTTGGTGATTTTTTCTGTTGTCGCAAAGGCAAAATCAATGCCTTTATCGATCGATTTTTTCAATTCTTCGAGCATGGGAGTTCCTCCTATTTTTTAAAGGGTGAATACTTCATTTTCAGATCGCGGGTGATGGTCATAAAATGGATTTCGAGGTCGGTCAGGAAATTTTCGTAGTTCCGGATCGTTTCAAAACGGATCTCGAAGGCGGTGAGTACATTGGGTATCGATTTGATGGCTCCCAGCAGGTGCTCCTTCTGTGCCTTTTTAAAGGGGCCTTCGAGCAGCAGCAGGAAGTCGGTCTGGCGCAGTTCGGGCAGCAGTACCGACTCTTCACCCCGGTTTGCCAGCAGGTAGTAGCAGTTAAAATGATCCTCATCCCTGCAGAAGTAAAACGAAAAGCCGTCGGTCTCCTTCCGGGGAGCAACTGCGGCGCGGAAATCCTCCATCTTGATGAATTCCAGGTCGAGCCCCTGATTCAGCAGGAATGAGAGTCGGTAATCCTTCAGATGACAGGAGATGCCAAAAAGGGTGTAAAGGGCAGGTTCAGACCTGGTTTCAAGATTGATTTTCCTGGCCATGGAAGATCGGCTTTGTTAGTTTTAACAAAGTTAATCGATTCACAGGCAAAGGTCAACTGTTTTCGCTAATTATTTTTTGCCAGGCCTTTTCGGCAGCATTCTGTTCGGCCCCCTTGATAGAGTAATCCTGTCCGGTTGCCATGGCGGTATCGTCGACAAGGATCTCAACAACATACTGCTTTCTGAAGCCGTTGCCGGCCTCTTCCAGAACCCGGAACTGCACCTGTTTCCGCTCGCGCTGAGACCATTCGATCATCCTGCTCTTGAAGTTGACCTCCTGGTTCACCAGGTCGTTGATATTGAAATAGTTGGCAATGATCCGCTGCAGAACAATCTTCTTCGTAAAATCGTAACCTTTATCAAGGTACATGGCGCCGATGAGCGCTTCGAAGGCATCCCCCCTGAAGGAGCGGTACTGCCCGCCGGAGGAGCCGTCGAGCTGGATCAGGCTGTCGAGGCCCATCCTCTGCGACAGCTTGTTGAGTTGTGCCCGGCTTACCAGCTTCGATCTCATCTCGGTGAGGAAGCCTTCGTCTTTTGTGGGGAAAGTTTTAAATAGGTAATCAGCCGTTATCGCGTCGAGAATGGCGTCGCCAAGAAACTCGAGCCGTTCGTTGTTGACCCTTATGCCATTCAGGGTCTCCTGGGTTGCCGACTTGTGAAGGAAGGCAAGCCGGTATAAAAAAATATTCCCGGGACGGTACCCGAAAATATTTTTTATGGCTTGCTTAAGCTGCTTGTCGGACGAAATTTCTAGCTGGTCCGCTTTGTACGGTCTCAACCTCAAGGGTGGCTATTCCTTAAATTTCTTGAAGATGATTGAGGCATTGTGGCCGCCAAATCCAAAGGTATTGCTAAGTGCATGGTTGATCACACGCTCCTGGGCTTTGTTGAAGGCAAAATTCAGGACCGGGATCTCCGGATCGTCGGTGAAGTGGTTGATGGTTGGTGGAACGATGTCGTTCTTTACCGACATCAGTGTTGCAATCGACTCGATGGCACCGGCAGCGCCAAGCAGGTGGCCGGTCATCGACTTGGTGGAGTTGACGATCATCTTGTAGGCATGCTCACCGAACAGGCTGACGATGGCAGTGGGTTCTGCAATATCGCCGGCCGGCGTGGATGTGCCGTGGGTGTTCACATGGTCGATCATGTCGGGTGTGAGCCCGGCATCTTCAATGGCTCCGCGCATGGAGAGAATGGCGCCCAGCCCGTCGGGATGCGGCGCCGTCATATGATGCGCATCGGCTGAAAGACCGGCACCGGCAACCTCTGCGTAAATTTTTGCACCGCGGCGCAGGGCATGGCCCAACTCCTCGAAAATAAGGGCACCGGCTCCTTCACCCATCACAAAACCGTCGCGGTCCTTATCAAAAGGACGTGAGGCAGTTGCCGGATCGTCGTTGCGCGTGGAGAGGGCATGCATTCCATTGAAACCTCCTATTCCTGCAGTGGTAATAGATGCTTCCGACCCGCCGGTAATGAAAATATCGGCTTTCCCGAGACGGATGTACATAAGTGCATCTGCGAGGGCATTGGTGGAAGAGGCGCAGGCGGAAACCGTGGCAAAGTTCGGTCCGCGGAATCCGTACTTCATCGAGATGTGTCCGGCCGTAATGTCGGAGATCATCTTCGGAATAAAGAACGGATTGAACCGTGGGGTCCCGTCGCCGGTGGCAAATGCAGATATTTCCGTGATGAAGGTCTCCAGACCGCCGATACCGGAAGCCCAGATAACACCCACCCTGTTAACATCGATGCCATCAACGTTAAAACCAGCATCGGTTACAGCCTGGTCGGCGCAAACGATACCGTATTGGGAGCAACGGTCATATTTCCTGGCCTCTTTGCGGTCGAAATAGTCCTCCGCATTGAAGTTCTTCAGCTCACAGGCAAACTGTGTCTTGAATTTGGAAGTATCAAACCGGGTTATCGGACCGGCGCCACTGACCCCCTTGACCAGGTTGTTCCAGTACTCTCCTACTGAATTGCCCAGAGGTGTAAGTGCGCCAAGACCAGTTACAACAACTCGCCTTAATTCCACTTGCTACAGATTTTATGGTTCATCATTAATGGAGAACCCCGCAATTTTGCGGGGTTTTAATGCAAAATTTCACCGGTAAGGGTGAAAAATTACTTTGTATTATTCTCGATATAAGCGATCGCTTCGCCTACCGTGCTGATCTTTTCTGCCTGATCATCGGGAATGGCAATATCGAATTCCTTTTCGAATTCCATGATCAGTTCAACGGTGTCAAGAGAGTCAGCACCAAGATCATTGGTGAAGCTTGCTTCAGGAGTAACTTCACTTTCATCAACACCAAGCTTATCAACGATGATAGCTTTTACTTTTGCTGCAATGTCAGACATGTTTCTATTCTTTTTTTGGTTAAACGGACTGCAAAGGAAAGTATTTTATAATTACCCTCCAAAATAATTTAAGATTTTTTAACATTATATAATTTTTATATCCTGATTTTCAGCTTATTACCAAATGTGTTAGGGTTTCAGACGGTCTGATACCCCATTTCTTCCCCTTTTATTTCAGCAAGTTGGCATGTATTCAGGTTAGGTTGAGGCCTTAATCGGTTCCACTTTTGTATTTTTGCCATACCAGTACTCCAACGTATGAAGCGACTCGCCATTCTGGCCTCGGGCAACGGCTCAAATGCCCAACGGATCATCGAATATTTTTCGGGCAGCAGTGTGGTTGAGGTAGCACTCGTTTTATCCAATAAGCCGGATGCTTATGTGCTTACCCGGGCCGAAAACCTCAATGTTCCAACCCTGCTGTTCAACCGGAGCGAATTCTATGAATCCGATACAGTACTTGTGGCCATTGCCCGCCACCGGATCGATTTTCTGGTGCTTGCCGGATTCCTCTGGCTGATTCCTGCGAATATCCTCAGGCTCTATAATGGTAAGATCATCAACATCCACCCGGCCCTGCTGCCGAAATATGGAGGGAAGGGGATGTATGGGATGAAGGTGCACGAAGCGGTTATTGCGGCCCGCGATCCGGAGTCGGGTATCACCGTTCATTACGTAAACGAGCACTATGACGAAGGACAGATCATCTTCCAGGCCAGATGCCCGGTGCTGCCCTCCGACACACCTGAAACCCTCGCCGGGAAGATACATGCGCTCGAATACCGTTGGTTTCCGGAGATCATTGAGAAGGTCGTGACTCTTAACTCTTAACTCTTAACTTTTTTAAAAGCCTGGTTTTCCCAGTAAGGCAAACATGTTCTTCTTATAAGCCTCAACGCCGGGCTGGTCGAAGGGGTTAACACCGAGCGCATAGCCACTGAGCGCACAGGCAAATTCGAAAAAGTAGATCAGCTGTCCGATGGAGTTCTCGTTAATGGCGGGAAGAATGATCCGTATGTTCGGCACTCCGCCGTCGACATGGGCCATGAGGGTACCCAGTTCCGCCATGCGGTTCACCTCCGAAAGCCGTTTGCCGGAGATGAAGTTCAGTCCGTCGAGATTTTCGGGATCGTCAGGTACAACGAGGTTCCTTTCTGGAGCTTCAATGGAAATTACCGTTTCGAACAGGGTGCGCATCCCCTCCTGGATATACTGCCCCATGGAGTGGAGGTCGGAGGTAAACGTCACCCCGGCCGGAAAGATCCCTTTGTTCTCCTTTCCTTCGCTCTCACCGTAAAGCTGTTTCCACCATTCTATCATATAAAGGAGGCCCGGTTCGAAGGAGACCAGGAGTTCGATCACCTTTCCGTTGCGGTACAAAATATTGCGTGCTGCTGCATAGATGGCGCATGGATTTGTAGAGCAATCGCCCGAATCGATGGCAACTTCACGCATGCTCCGCGCTCCTTCGAGCAGGGCCTCAATGTCGAAACCTGCCACGGCAATGGGCAGCAACCCTACCGGAGTAAGTACCGAATATCTTCCGCCAACATCATCGGGAATAACATAGGATGCATAGCCTTCGGCATCAGCCAGCTTTTTAAGGGCTCCGCGCGATTCATCCGTTACCGCAAAGATGCGTTCGCGGGCGCCGGCTTTTCCGTACTTTGCTTCGATGTGCTGCCTTATGAGCCTGAATGCGACAGCCGGCTCGGTCGTGGTACCCGACTTGGAGATCACTGCAACGGCATAACTCCTCCTGTCGAGCAGCTCCATCAGCTGGGCATGGTAATCCTCGCTCAGGTTCTCACCTGCATAAACAATATAGGTGCCTTCGCCAACCAGTGACTGGAACGGATTTCCAAGCGCCTCGATCACTGCGCGCGAGCCCAGGTAAGAACCCCCTATGCCGATGACCACAAACACTTCAGCCATCTGGCGGATGCGGGCTGCATCGGCTTTGATGCGGGCCAACAATCCGGGGCTTGCCGATACCGGAAGGTCGAGCCACCCGAGAAACTCGCTCCCTTTTCCCGTATGGGCCAGCAGGTCGCGGTGGCAGTTTTTTATCTCTTCCTGGAACCGGGGCATGCACTGCTCACCGATAAATGATTTCAGTTTGCTCGTGTCAATCCTGAGTTGTGACATGGGATGTTTTTTAAACGAAGTTAAAAACAAAAGGAATATAAAAAAATATGCCCCCGTAAAAGGAGGCATATTTCAAAATCAATAAACAAACTTTCATCTCACTTAAACTGCAACTACTGTCGTCTGCTGATAAACGAAGTCTCTTTATGGTTGATCTTTAATAAAAAATTCGCTCGACAAAGATAGTCTGGGAAAAGAGAGGAAAATGTTAAGGAATATTAATATACGTTAAAAAATGTTAAATCCTCCCGATCTTTTTTTTAGATACCTTTGTCTTTATGAACCGCCGGATCATCATATTCACCATCATCGCCATGACCTTCGCCCTTGTGGGACTGATGGTCATACAGATCTACTGGATCCGGAATGCCTCCGTGGTGAAGGAGGCCAACTTCAGGCGCAGCGTCAATGAAGCGATGACCAAGGTGGTGCTCAAGGTTGAACGGCTTGAAAAGAAGAAAGCACTTACGGTGTACCAGTACGAAAGCATGCTCAACTTCAACCGCCATCTCCCTTACTCCGAATTCATCACCAAGAATGCCCTCGATTCGCTGATCTCACTGGAACTCAATATACGCGGGGTGGATACGCGTTTCGAATTCGGAATATATAAGCCGGAAGGAAATGAATTCCTGATCGAAAAATCGTCAGGTTACAGCAAAGAGATCATCGAAAAAGGTTATGCATACATCCTTTTTCAAACAGATATTTATACGAGTCCCGAGTACATATGCATCTATTTCCCGCACGAGAAGCAGTTTCTGCTCACCGAACTATGGGGGATGCTGCTGATCTCGATCATCCTCATCGTGGTCGTCGTCTACTCCTTCTCCTACACCGTTACCACCATTTTCAGGCAGAAACGGCTGTCGGAAATGAAGAACGACTTCATCAACAACATGACCCACGAATTCAAGACGCCTATATCGACTATTTCGCTGGCATGCGAGGCGCTCAGCGATGCCGATATGCGCAGGTCGGAGGAGATGGCGGCCAGTTATGTAAGCATGATCAGCGAAGAGAACAAGAGGCTGGCCGGGATGGCCGAGAAGATCCTTCAGACTGCCGTGATCGACAAGGGTCAGCTCACCATGCGAAGGGAACAGGTGGATGTTCATGAGATCATTACCGATGTGATCAAGAACCTGAGGATCCAGGTAGAGATCAAGGATGGTGAGTTCGTTAGCAGGTTCGGGGCATCCAACCCAAGGATAGAGGGCGACCGGGTTCATGTGACAAACCTCTTTTACAACCTGCTCGACAATGCCAATAAATATTCGCCCCGGCGTCCCCTGATCCGGGTAAGTACCGAGAATACCGGCAACGGGCTGCTGATAACCATCGGGGACAATGGCATCGGGATCAGCAAGGCCGAACAAAAGAAAATATTCGACAAACTCTACCGGGTTCCCACCGGGAACATACACGAGGTGCGCGGGTTCGGACTGGGACTCAGTTATGTGAAGGCGATTGTTGAGGAGCACCATGGCAAGATCAGCATCGAGAGCGAAGTGGGCAGGGGAAGCAGGTTCAAAGTCTTCCTCCCGTTTGCATTCAAAGAATAAAATATATACCTTTCACGTTTGTTAGATAAAATGCCGATGGAGAAAAATCAGATCCGTATTCTGCTGGCCGAGGATGACCGGAACCTGGGCAACATCCTGAAGAATTACCTGGATGCCAAAGGCTATGCAACAACGCTTTGTGTCAATGGACAGGAGACTACCGACACCTTCGCCAGAAAGGAGTTTGATTTCTGCATTCTCGATATAATGATGCCGGTGAAGGATGGTTTTACCGCGGCCACCGAAATACGTGCAGCCAATGCAAAGATCCCCATTCTTTTTCTGACGGCTAAAACTCTGCAGGAGGACAAACTCAGGGGGTTTGAGATCGGCGCCGACGATTATATCACCAAACCTTTCAGCATGGAGGAGCTCCTTCTCAGGATGCAGGCGATACTCCGCCGTACCGAGGAGGGCAACAAACCCGGTCCCGCAGAAGGCATCTTCAACATCGGACAATACACCTTCGATCAGAACCGCCAGGTGCTTGCCATCCGTGGCAAAGAGCAGAAACTCACTTCGAAGGAGGCCGGACTTTTGCATCTTCTCTGCACCCATTCGAATGAAGTACTCGACCGCAGCACTGCCCTGAAGGAGATATGGAACGACGACAGTTACTTCAACGCCCGCAGCATGGATGTATATATAGTGAAACTGCGCAAATACCTGAAAGACGATCCTAAGGTGGAGCTGATCAACGTACACGGGGTCGGTTTTAAACTGGTGATGAAAAACTAAAAGACCCGCGTGAATTCTCAGCTGTTTATCGTTCCTACACCCATCGGCAACCTCGAGGACATAACACTCCGGGCGCTGCGCATTCTCCGTGAAGTCGACTTCATCCTTGCCGAAGATACCCGCACAACGGGCAACCTGCTGAAACATTACGAAATTGAAAATAAACTGGTTCCGCACCACCAGTTCAACGAACACAAAGCCATCGTTAACGTGATCGACCGGCTGAAGGAGGGCGCCACTGCAGCCCTTGTGAGCGATGCCGGCACCCCGGCGATCTCCGATCCGGGCTACCTGCTTGTAAGAGAGTGTATTAGGGAGGGGATTAAAGTTGAATGTCTTCCCGGCCCCACAGCTTTCGTACCGGCCCTGGTCAACTCGGGCATAGCCGCCGGCCATTTTATTTTTGAAGGGTTCCTGCCGCATAAGAAGGGACGGCATACCCGGCTAACCGAACTTGCAGAGGAGGAGAGGACACTGATCTTATATGAATCGCCGCACAGACTGGTTAAGGCGCTTGCCCAGCTCGCCGAATACATGGGAGATGACCGTTACGCCTGCGTTTCGCGCGAACTCACCAAGCTGTTTGAAGAAAACGCAAGGGGTACGCTGAAAGAGCTCATCTCGCATTTCGAAAAGAAAACGGTGAAGGGAGAAATTGTGATTGTTGTAGAAGGCAAGAAAAAGGTCAGGGAGTAACCTCATCCTGGCCTTCGGAAGCATGGCCTTCGGAAGCCTTCTCTTTGCGGCGACCGTGATGATGTGAATGCTGAGGTGTTTCCTGGTCACTGAAAAGCCGCCTGATCCTTGTATAAAAGAATGAAATGACAAGCACAACCGTACCGAGCACAAAGAGCAGGATGACCCTGCCATTGCCTTCAAGCGACGATAAATCGGTATAGAAAACCTTTATCAGCGCGGCTGTGAGCATTACGAGTGCGGTTGCACGGAAAAACCTGTTGTGCGAAATAAGTCCCCCCACAAGGATAGCGAGTGAGTAGCACATCAGGATGATGGTATAGGGGAGTTTCCTGTTGGCCGCTGTAATGTCTTCAATCCTGACACCTTTTTTCAGTCCGGTAAGCACCATCGTGTGGTCGAACTCCGAAAGCAGCAAAAACAGGCCCATCAGGATGAAATAGGTCCATACGACCTGCACCATCGCGTTGCTTTCCTTAAATATTCGCGGGATATAACGGCTCGTTACCGCCAGGTTTACGATCAGCAGAAAGAGAGCAGCGTAATGAAAATAAAAACCGGCAGGTGAGAAGAAATCGTGTTTAAGAAACTCATTGCGGAGTTCCAGAACAAAAAGATGAACCAGCAGCGGGTAGGCGATGCTGATGATCAGTGAGAACCAGACCATCCCCTGCAGGAACGAAGACTTCTGGTGGTCGAGTACCGGAAGGGCGATGATAAAAAACATGGAGGAGTATGCAAACCATATCAGGAACCGCGCCTGGTCGCCGGAGAGTAAACCCATGAGCGGGTAGTTGATAATCCAGTAGATGCCCAGGTATAAAAGAACAAGATGTATCCCTTTGAACATCCGCAGGTAAGTTTTGCGGCTGAACCAATTTTTCGAAAGGGTTATTTCGATGCTCTTAAGCAGGTAAACATTGCAGAAGAATGCCGGCAGGATAACGAGGGTGGCAACAAGTCCCTTGTTATACAAGTCAGTATGTATCGTGATATCGCCGAGAAAAGCTGCCGGAAAGTACTGGAATATCCAGTTCTGCAGATATACCAGTAGCATGATGGTCATGGCGCCGAACGAAAACAGGACAGCCGGCTGGTTTTTGGAAAACCTGGAATAGAGAAGTAAAAAAACCGAAAGCACGGCAAACAGGAGGATGATGAAGTTGACCGGGAAGAGAAACGGGAATACCAGGCTGAGCAGAA
>CAYHCQ010000094.1:0-13590 GCA_964355115.1 uncultured Prolixibacteraceae bacterium
AGTAAAAAAAACTGTTTCACGAAATGTAGATTTATATGGATCAAAGATAATAAAAAAACCTTCCTGAGTTTGAGTATTACACGAAGGAAGGTTAATTTAATATTGGAATGAAATACCCTATGGCAGTATGGGTTTCAGCTGGATGGTCTGATGGTTCTTCTTTGACTTCTTTATCTTGACAGTGATCTGTTTTTCATGGTAGGAGATGTACTTTATGGTCACCTTGTAATTGCCCGGCTGAATACCTTCAAGGTTAAAAATTCCGTCTGCTCCTGAGTAAATACCTTTGCCCAGTTCATCAAAATAGAGGTATGCCCCGCCGAGCTGCTCCTGGGTAACATTATCAACCACAACTCCCGACAAGGTGTTCGAAGCCCCCGGGGGAGATACCGGCCTCTTTGCAAAAACAATTACCGGCATAATCATCATAATGATTATCAATGCATTTTGAATCGAAAATAGTTTTTTCATCACGTTTAATATTTGGCCAAAGGTAGACTGACAACCTCCGGTCAATGTTAACTAATTATTAATTTATTATTAATTCGGCTGGCCGCTGACTGGCTAAAATCGGCCGTGACCGGTCTCTGACTGACCGAATTTGTCATTGATGATGTTGCTCCGGGAATTCGTTCCGGAACAATAAAAATCCCGATCTTTGAAAAAAGAAAAACCTGCAAGAAATGAAATATTCAACCCGCTGTTCACTTTTCCTTTCCATTTTCCTGCTGATCATGCCTTTCCTTACACTGGCCGGCGACGGAAAAATTAAAGTGATCATTCTGCATACCAACGACATGCACTCGAAGATCGACAACATGGCAAAGATGGCATACCTGGCCGACAGCCTCCGGAGAGGAAATCCCTATGTTTTCCTTGTATCGGCAGGCGATAATTTTACAGGAAACCCTGTCGTTGACCTGGTCCCCGATAAAGGATACCCGATGATCGACATTATGAACCGGTGCGGCTTTGCAGTCAGCGCAATTGGCAACCACGAGTTCGACATGGGTCAGGAATCGCTTGCCAGACGCATCGCACAGGCAGAGTTTCCATTTATCAGCTGTAATATAGACGCCACTAAAGCTGTCATTAATCAACCGAAACCATACATAATACTGGAGGTGGGGGAAGATGCAAAAATTGCAGTTCTGAGTGCCATTCAACTGAACGAAAACGGAATTCCCGATTCTCATCCATCAAACCTCAAAGGCCTTCGTTTTATTAACGGGCTGACGAAGATGAAGGAATATTCTGATCTGAAACAGAAATATGGGATACTTATAGGCCTCACCCACCTGGGGGTCGACGACGATATCAGACTGGCCGATTCGATGCCTGAACTGGATGTAATCCTGGGCGGACATTCCCACACGCTCCTCGAAAAGCCGCTCATGGAGAATGGGGTCATGATATGCCAGGCAAGCGCCCACATGAAATATGTCGGGAAACTTACTCTTACCATCGAAAACGGTCAGGTTAAAGGCTGCGAGGATGAGGTGATCGCCGTCTCCTCCCTGACCCGGGAAGACACATTGATCAGGGCACTTATTACAAAGTACAACGCGAACGAAGAATTTAACAGGGTAGTTGCTGTTGCCGGGGCCCCCATCGACGGCCTTGATGAACTGGGCAGCCTGATGGCCGATGCGGTGACCAGCGAGCTTAAACTCGACATTGCCTTGCAGAACAAGGGTAGCATCCGCCTCTGGTCGCTGCCACAGGGCGATATTACCCTGAAGAACATTTACCAGCTAGATCCTTTCGGAAACCAGGTGGTGGTGATGAGGATGAACGCGGCAGAGATCCGCTCCCTTTTATGTTACGGGTACAACCTCGAAAAAGGCATCGACTTCCAGGTCTCTGGAATGACCTACAAGGTGACGCCCGATGAAACCAACAAGTGTGCCGGTGTCGAAATGCTTGATCTGACCGGAAAACCCCTCGACCCCGCAAAAGAATATAGCGTCGGACTCAGCACCTACGTTGCCGTTACCTATAAATTCGACCACCGCGACCCCGGAACCACCCTTTATACAACTACCGCCCAGGCCCTCATCGAATACCTGGAAAAGGTTAAAAAGGTGAACTACACCGGGGTGAAGCGGGCAACAGTAAACGAATAACTCACACCTCAAAACTGCCAACTCATTACTTATCAGTCACGAGTTACGAGTTACGCGTCACGAGTCACGAGTCACGAGTTACGCGTCACGTGTCACGCTATTTCACCCAGAGCATCTGTATCAGCTGCGGAATTTCTGAATTCTGCAGATAGGAACCACGCACGCTGTCCTGCTCATCGGCATATCTGCGGTAAAGCTCACATCCAGGACCTTTGGCATAGAAGGGAACCAGCGACTGGGTGTGCTCCCCCGAATTGAATTGCATTACCGGAAGATGGCCGGATCCAGTGCTTTTCAAAGGAATAAACGGAACCCCGCCCCATAGAAAACCGGTTTCATGATCGGAGGTTATAATCATCAGCGTCTCTTTCCAGCTGCTGTTTTTACTCACCCATTCTGCTACTGCAAGTACCGCATCATTAAAATCCTTCATCTCCTCAACAAGCCTCCCCTTCTGGTTGTCGTGCCCTGCCCAGTCGATGGCACCCCCTTCGATCATGAGGAAAAACCCGGCTGGATTGTTGTCAAGCACATTGATGGCACCCATCGCCATAGTCGCCAGCGAAGGAACGGCAGTATTGAATGGCGTCGTGAAAGGTTCCGAGTTCTTTGTCTCCCCATTCCGCATATCCCGCGACTGCTGAAGTGTCGAATAGACCTGCGGACATCCCAAAACACGTTTCGGAGTCTTTCCTTTAGCAAGGTCATTGAACTCCCTGAGATCAGAAATAACCGTCCATGGATCCAGCTTCCCGTCGCGATCGGTATCCTGAAGCCGCCTTTTCCTGCCGTTTACCATAAACTCCACACGCGATCCGCTGCCCGAAACCATTTGCGACCAGAAGGCGCTGTCGCCAAAATACTTCGCGTTGTTCCATCTACCCGTTAACAACATACCATTGTTGTCGTACATCGGGTTTCCGCAACCCATGATCACATCGCAACGACTGTCGAGCAGCATTTCAAAAGCAATCTCTGTATAGTTGTTCCGTGTTGCATTGTGTGCAACAAAGCCGGCCGGGGTGGCATGACTGAAAGTTACCGTTGTTACCACTCCTGCCGATTTACCGATCCGCTTGGCCCATTGAACAAGGTTAACAAGCGTATCTCCCTGAACAGAGATCCCGATTGCATTATTATAGGTTTTCACCCCGGTTGCCAGTGCAGTTGCCGAGGCAGCCGATTCCGTGACGTTCCGCTTCAGCCAGGCGGTATCGCTCCATGCTGATACTGTATTGTAGCCGGTCGACCAGGTGTTGGCACCCTTCCCGTCGTGACTGTAAGCTCCCGCCTTTGCCGGATAATGACAGCTGGCCAGCCTTACCGGGAAGGCCTCATATACCTGCTTCGTGATCCCGAAGTATTGGTTGGCGGCAAGAACGTGATTAAACCCCATCCCGTCGCCAATCATGATGATCACATTCTTCGGCCGTGGCAGCGTCCCGGGTTTCTGGGCAAAGAGAGCAGAGGATACCGGCAACAAAATCAGCATCCAGATATATACATGAGAAAACCTAATAAAAAATCTTTTCATCGGATCTTTAATAAAAACGAACACAAAGTTAATCCATTATCACATCAGCACATCAGCACATCAGCACAACAGCACATCAACACATCAGCACATCAGCACATCAGCACATCGGCACATCGGCACATCGGCACATCAGCACATTAATTCCGCCATTCAACCCCCTTTTTTCGGTTGTTCGTGGAAATTTGGTTTACAGATGGGTCGATCCTGAATAAATTTACCGAAAAATTGACGCAATGGAAACCCTGTCCCACATTCTTGCCAGCTTCGACATTTTTCAACTCCTTCTCAACATTTTTCCTCAGATCTTCAATCCCCTCGCTCATGCATTTGAAATCATCTTCGGCATGTTATACAACAGCGCCAGGGAGGTGGTATCGGCAAACCCGGGACTGGTTTCGGGAATCCTTCTGTTTGCCGGTACATATGGGATTGTAACGGCTATCCTGAACCGCAGAAAAATCCGTCTTGCCTTGCTTAAGAGGTAAATCCATGCCGGGTTTTGGCATGCGTTATCACTCGTCTATTGTTCCTGGCGTTTTCTGAAGAGGTACTTCAAAAAAACCTGGTCGGTGACGACGGTAAATAAAATCACTACAGCCACGCCCACAATGAGTTTCCAGCTGCCCTTTAAAAAGGTGATCAGGACTGCAGAATCTTTCAGGATCACAAAGTAGTAGATTCCGGCAAAGACAGTCAGGGAAAACACAACAATTGCCACCTTAAACGACAAATCGGTCAGCAGCTCCGTCCACATTATCCTTCGTTGCACCTTTCGGATGAACACATCTGTAAAATTCCCCGGTATCCTTCTTCCGGGCTCTGAATGCATCGCCTCGCCTATCATGGCATCCAGTTCATCAAATTTTTCCTTTTCCGTGTTCATGGCATCAAAATTAATAATTAATCGGCTTCAAACAGAACCGGGTGTATGTCGGGAACCAGTTCCAGAACTTTCTCGCGGATGATCTCCCGCGCCCGGCTGATATAACTCTTCACCGTTCCTTCGGGCATCCCGGTAATTTCGGAAATCTCCCGGTACGAGCACTCATCCAGGTGATAAAGTGTGATCACCGTTCGGTAATGAACAGGCATGGCGGCGATGACCGAATGAACAATCGATTTCAGGTCAGTCTTGTTCAGATTCCCGGCGGTATTATCCGGTGAGGTAATTTCGCGCATCACCGGAGCCAGGTCGTCGGTTGGATAAACCTTCTCCCTCCCCTTCTTCCGGATGTAGTCGACACACACATTGTAAGCAATGGAACCTATCCAGGTCGATAGTTTAGCATCACCCCGAAAGGTTTTTATATCGCGGAACACCCTAAGGAAGACATCCTGGCAAAGGTCCTTGGCATCCTCGGCCTGGTTCACCATGCGCAATACCATATGCCACACCAGGTTCTTGTGCTTGTCTACAAGAAACCTGAGGGCGCCGGTATTCCCGTTACGTATCTGTATGATCAGGTTGGCATCATCCATCCATGTTATTAGTCGCAGCGGTTTCTAAAAAGTTGCAGAAGAAATATTTAATATATTTTGCTTTTACTGCAACTTATTCTCCGACGTTTCGACTAAAGGACCGAATGTAACAATTTAAAACGAGTATTATGATACAAGACGTCGCAATCACAGCCATCGTATTCTTCGGAATGTTCCACATTATTAAAAGCTTTACCGATTTTCTGCTGAAACGCAAAATCATCAAAGCCGGCCACATCGACCATGCCGGAATCCTGGAACCCATTAAAGAGACCCAGGAAGAGGGGAGATACCCGACTTTGAAGTGGGGACTGGTAGCCCTTATGGCCGGCGCCGGACTCATCATCATCGAGCTGCTGGGCTGGGGAGATACCTACAAGTGGGTGAAGGACTATCACTCCATGATGCCCCTGGGTATCGAGCTTGTCTTTATCGCTGCAGGCTTCCTGACCTACTTCTTCATTATAAATGCAAGGAAAAAATAAAAGGAACATCCTGCCAATACCAGCAAAACCAGCGCCAGCGAACTGATCCTTGAGATCTTCTCCCCCATTGAATAGACGACAGGTTCAAACCTGAATTCAACCTTGTGGTAACCGGCCGGCAGCATCATGGCCCGGAGCACGTAGTCAGCCCGGAAATGCGGGGCCGGTTTCTCATCTACATAGGCATTCCAGCCTTTCGGATAATAAATCTCAGAAAAGAGGGCCAGCCGGTTCGCCTTGGTTGAATAACCGTATTGGATCCGGTTGGGGAAATAGCTCTCCTGCCATATCCTGTCAGCAGTATCGGCTCCGGATTGGAATGAAGTCAATTCACCGCTGAACTGTTTATCGACGATGGCCACCGAATCGGGTCTGAATCCGGTAAGCGCCTTGAGCTCCGCATCGGCGTTCTCAACCATCTGGACGGATTGTACAAACCAGGCATGACCCAGGGCAGCCGGATTATACTGGGCCACTGGGTTTTTATTCGCATCGGGAACGATAAAATACTTTGTGTTCAGCATGTTCAGCACAGCCATGTTCTGATTTCTGATGTGTTGCTCGATCAGCTCCTGGTAACGGCGCATCTTCACCCCGCTGTAGCCTCCGATGGATTTGTGGAAATAAGAGGTACTGGCATCGCTGAAAGGATCGACGGTGAGATTGAACACCCTGAAGTCGGGGTCTTTGTCCTGAAGAATCTGCTCATTTGCTGCTCCCGCTTCAAAAGGCACTTCGGCTTTGGTGCGGGTGGTGAAGCTGTCGTTGTTGAGGTGCCGTTTGCTTACAGGCAACATATCTGCCAGGAAGAGAACCCCAAGTGCAAGGACGGCATATTCCCTCTTCAGTTTGCCGTAAAGTACACCCCACAAGGCCAGCGCCGTAAGGGTGATAAAAATAAACCCGCGCAGTGCGTCGCTCCTGAGAAGATCCCTGCGGTCGTCGCGGATGGCCTGCATAAACCATTCGGGCAACTGCTTTGCCATATCCGCATCGTTAGGACCGGTAAAACCGAGCAACAACCCGGGAAACAGTGCAAAGAAGAGAGTAGTCCCTCCCACAATGCCAAAAGCGATCTGCAAAGCGCGGAACATCTTTTTCCGGTCCTGAAGGCTTTCGAAAAACACCTTCAAAGCTATTATACCAAGCAGCGGCATGGCAAACTCTGCGATGACAAGGGTCATGGTCACCGCCCTGAACTTGTTGTAACCTGGAACATAATGAATGAAAAAGTCGGTAAAGGCCATGAAATTATGTCCCCAGGCAAGCATGATCGAGATGATTGTGGCCGCCAGCAGCCAGGGACGCACCGGACCGCGCACGATGATCAGTCCCAGGAAAAACAGGAAGCAGACAATGGCCCCAACGTATACCGGACCCGATGTACTGAACTGCTTGCCCCAGTAATTATAACCCACCGGCTTGTTGATAAACCCGCTGATGGTCGACTCTTCGATACCATTGGCACGCATGGCCGCCACCAGCGCCGATGTTTCGCGCAGCGGACCCACCGAAGCGCCTCCCTGGAAAGAGGGGATCAGCAGGGTCATCGTTTCACGGATACCATAACTGTATTGGGTAATGTAAGCTTTGTCGAGACCGGCGGTCTTGCCGGCTGAAATGTTTTTCAGCTCTGATTTTCCACGGATGCTGTACTTCCCGTACTCCCACGTAGCCCAGAGTGTAGTGATGTTGGTGAGCACCGCAAAGAGCAAGGCAACGACCAGCACCCCGGCCGATTTAAGGAATGGTGTAATCTCTTTGTACCGGATGGCATGGATCAGTTTGAAGAGCCCCAGCAGCAGGGCGATCATCGCCAGGTAGTAGGTTATCTGAGGGTGGTTGGTCTTCACTTCGAGGGAGAGAAAAACGGCGGTGATCAGTCCTCCCCAGAGGTATTTCCGCCGGAAAGTGAGGATCAGTCCGGCAACTACAGGGGCCATGTACCCGATGGCATGGGCCTGCGAATTATGCCCCACTTCTATAATGATGAAAAAGAAGGAGGAGAAGGCAAAGGCGATGGCCCCGGCAATGGACAGCCACGGGTCGACCTTCATCGTAAGAAGCAGGATAAAGAAACCGATCAGGTAAAGGAAGATGAGGTTGGCCGGATGGGGCAATCCCAGGGTAATAATTGAATCGAGATACCCGATAAAATTCCCCCTGTATACCGTCGAAACCTGGTAAGCCGGCATCCCTCCGAACATGGAGTTGGTCCACAGCGGCTCCTCCCCTGTTTTCGTCCTGAAATCGGCGATCTCCTTCGATGCGCCTAAGTGTTGGGCGATGTCGCTTTGCCAGAGTTTTTTTCCTTCAAGTAACGGAGAAAGGTAAACAATCGTGATCAGTAGAAAAACCCCAATGGCAGCAATATAGGGGAGCAATGGTTTCAGATTGAATTTTTTCATCGGGCAGGGTTGGTTTACAGCTAACGGCAGGCAAACTTACATAATAAATAACATTCCCGGGGTGAGTTCTTTCGTACTTTTGCAACGCACAAAAAACACCCACCCCCATGGCATGGTTCTTCCTTTTTATTGCCGGCTGTTTCGAGATCGGCTGGCCACTCGGATTAAAATTATCGCAAACCCGCGAATTAAATAAATTCTGGTGGATCGTGTTTGCCGTGACGGCCATGGCGCTCAGCGGCTATTTCCTGTGGCTGGCGCAAAAGAGCATCCCCATGGGCACCGCCTACGCCATCTGGACTGGTATTGGCGCCATCGGAGCTTTTGTTGTCGGGATACTCATGTTCCATGACCCGGCATCCTTTTTCCGCATTGCTTCGGTGACCCTCATCATCCTGGGGATCGTGGGGTTGAAACTGTCGACGTGACGCGTAACGCGTGACGCGTGACGATCCTTCTTTTACGGAAATCCGTAAACTTCATTACTGATATATACCCTTGACAATAGGATCCATTTTGTTATCATTGCCGGGTAAATAATTTCAACCAAACCTATCTCTATGAAAATGCGGGTTTTGCTGCGCGGGTGGCTCTTGTCCATCCTTTTTTCGGGCACTCTTATGGCCCAGACAAACAATCTGAGAGAGCCAGGCAATCCATATTCCGGTTCAAAGTCCCCTATGTTTGGCAAGGATATCGTAATCAATGACCAGCCGGCCCAAAACCAGGAAAACCTTGCTGTTTGCACGGCTTTTAATGGATGGCTATACGCGGTATACTCCTACGAGGGGATCACCCAGCCAAGAATGTCAATCCTTAGATCCGAGGATAATGGTATTACCTGGAACTTATTATTAGATGAACTGGTTGTCTATCCTGGTGGTTCTGTTAATAAATTCGTCATAGCTTCCGCAGGGAATACAATAAGTACTCATAAAATTTTTCTTGGAATGGTATATTCAAATTCAAGCAACATCACGGTAGCTCTAGTGGCCAGGTATAACGGTGAACCATTTGCAGTTGAGGAGCTAATTTTCCAACCGTTTGATATTATTTATGACCTTACCCTCGCCACTGATAATTTCTATCCCGCCGTCAATTCCGATCCATTCAGTGTAGCAGTTTTATATGCGAAGTTATATAACCCTGTTAGTGACTCTCTGACCTTTCAATCCTCTGCTGATGGAGGAATATCGTTCAACAACCATAAGCCGGTTGCGTCAACACCTGGCAAGTTTGCTGATCTTCAGCTTAGTTATGGTAAAAGTTCATCTTTCAATTCAGGCCGGTACTATACTGCATGGGTTGAGAAAGAAACTATCAATAGCCCGCTGGGTCATGTGTTTACTGCGCATACCGAACCCAATATCTCCGGATCATATACTGTACCCGTTTGCCTTGACTGTCTTGACCCATTATCAAACAATAAATGCAGACGTCCAGCGATCGCAACTCTATGCGGGAATTTTGATAACGATAGTTCAAATATTACATCGGTGGTTGTTGCAGAAAAGTACATCCCGGGAAGCAACACCTATGATCTTAAAGGGTTTTATAACCTGCAATCGGCCTCATCACAATATTTCAGGCAGTTTACGCTCTCAACGTCTGCCAACAACAAACTTCAACCGGCTGTTTGTTTCAATCCATTCGATTCAACTTTTGTGGTAACCTATTTTGACTCCACATCAATGAGGCTTCCCTATCTAACTCAAGAAATGAATTTCCCTAATCCCGGCTCATGGAATATTATTTCAAGTGGGTACAACGACCAATCGAATATCTCTGAACCAAAGCCAATACTCGGTATTAATCAGCAAGAAAAAGTCGGGTTCAATAGCTGGTACTCAGATGGTGAAAACGGGAATAAACTGGCACTTTTCGACTCCAGAAACAGTACATATACCGGTGTGACAGAAAACAAGCAGCCTAATATTACAACAAGTATCAAGGTATACCCTAATCCATGTGATGAAAAAACTAAATTTTCCTTCATTTTAACAACACAGTCACTTGTTGAATTGGGATTGTACACTGTTACAGGACAAGAGACACTCAGGACAACCATCCATTTGTACAATGCGGGGAGCCATACTCTGAATCTCAACACATTAAATATACCATCAGGTATCTACATGTTCTCAATTCGGACCGGGAATGACTGTTCTACGGGCAAACTTATCATATTGCACTAAAATCCAAAACCAAACCTCATAATCCATTAATCATGAAAAATTCCTTGAAGAAATCCATCTCTGGATTATTTGCAATGCTGGCCAGCATATCAGTGCTCATGGCCCAAAATGCATTCATTAGAACTCCTATTCCAACGGAATCAACTGTCTTATTTGAAAAAGATCTCAAAGTTGGATGTGGTTTAAATGACCCGGCGGCAATGTTTCATGTGAAATCTAATATAACTCTACAACAAGGTTTAAAAATTGATGGATATGCACCAGGAGCCATTGGGGGGACACTAAATCTGGTAGGTACGATTGAAAACTGGTCAATTATCAACGGGATTACGTATGGAATCTACCAAACTGGTAGCCCATACTTTCAAATACTGAATTATCTGCAAAGCCCATTAAAAGTGGGTAAAGCAACTTTATATACCGATCCTGATCTGAATTCTGGGATTTCATTGGATCAATACGAGCAAACTTTCACATTCTCTATTAGCCCCAATTCTGGTTCCTCAAAAAGACCGCTAATAATAAGTGGTAACGGAATTAATGTAACAGGTAAAACACAGACCGATGAATTTCAGCTATTAACGAATCCGGGAGAAGGAAGGATTTTATTATCTGATGCAATTGGCAACGGTTTATGGACAGATGTTTCCAACTTGTCTTACCATGATGACGACTGGCTTCCGCGCGTGGCATCAGGTGATGCCGGAGAACTGATGAACCTTTACATGAATGATAAAAAATACACCTTTGTCGGTATTGGCACCGAATATCCGAAAAGCAAGCTCCATGTTGTTGATGGCAACATCATGATTTCACGCAGTGGGCTCAGTGCTCCCGGAAGTACAAATGGCAGTTTGCTGTTTGGCGAAATTATCAACCCGCAGTCACCATCTGGAGAGTGGGGTATTGAATATTTTCACGAAGGATTAAACTTTAAAAAGGTGCCGACTACCGGTGATCCCGGTAAAAATAACTGCCTCTTCCTGAAAAACAACGGGAATGTTGGAATCGCGACTGAACTTCCTTTGGATAGATTTCAGGTGAATGATGGGGTTGGGAAGGTAATGATAGGGGCAGGTCCCATTTTGTATGCCCCGGGCGACCAGGGAGCCATCGCGGGCAAGAGCGGGAGTGTGAAAAACCCGGATAATCCCGGCCAGACGGGGTTGGGTTACCTTGGATTCAATATGGTTCATAATGCAGAGGGCTGGCTGTCCACAGGCGACGGAATCTATAATAGTTACAGCATGATCTACAACAGCCTGGGCGGGGATATATTTTTCAGTTCAGCCAATTCATCAGGGGGTACCGACCGTCAGCTTACTCAATCGGAGGTTGAAACCAATACAAAGCTTACCATCCATCAAACCGGTAATATCGGAATTGGTACAAGGTCGCCCGACGTTGCACTGGATATCCGCCGAAATTACAATGCGAGTATTCAGTGTTTTACAGAAAATTCGCATCCTGCCTCAATTTGGGTTAGGAATAACCTAAATGGTTATGGCCTGGTTATCGACAATCAGGGAACCGGACATATTTCATTATTTGGCACAACTCCAACGCCCATTATGTCATTCCGTTCAGGCAAAGTAGATGTGACTGGAGATCTCGGTGTTTCAAATAATTTAAGTGTTTCCGGCAGAGTTGGAATTGGCGCTGTTACGCTGAGCAACTATCCAAACAGCACGAGCAAACTGTTTGTAGAAGGAGGTATTACCACAGAAGAGGTACACGTGCTGCTTCAAGCTGATTGGTCTGACTTTGTTTTTAGCAAGAACTACAAATTACGATCACTTTCTGATCTAGAACACTACATTGAAGCCAATAAACATCTGCCTGATATTCCATCGGCAGCTACGGTTGAGAAGGAAGGAATTGAGCTTGGAAAGATGAATGCGTTGTTGTTGCAGAAAGTAGAGGAGATGACATTGTATATTCTGCAATTGGAAAAAAGAATGGGGGAATTGGAAAAAAATAGAAAACAATAAAAATCTCCACAACATGAAAGGTATATCGGGATTATTAAAAAAAATATTTGTCTCTATTTTACTTATTTTACTTATATCTCCCCAAACATTTGCGCAAATAAACCTGTTTCAAAAGGAAGTGTTGTTAAAATACTGGTATTATCGGGACAGATTGAAATATTTTGTAATTCCCGGAGAAAACCGTGGAGAGGCTGATATGGCAGGAGTAAGAAATCGCCTTGAAATAAATATGGATGGGGAACCAAATATTCCTGCTCCTCCAGAAAATATGGACTTTGGACAAAATTCAGTGTATAATGGTTATTATTTAGGTATACTTGCTACTGAATACAAACTATTAATGAATAACGGAAATATTACTGATGCAGCGAAAACAGAAAAACAAGTCACTTATGCCTTAAAATATTTCTATAATTATTTAGATTTTTGTGAACATTACTTTACCTGGAATAATATCAGTTATCATGATGGTTTTTTTATTAGAACCGACGTTCCGAAAAATTTTACAGTATATGGTGGAGTGCCTTCTAACACCAAGACATCCAGTTCAAACGAATTTTTTCCTGATCAGTGGCATAAGGACATCTTGAATATAAAGTTGAAAAACGATGACTATTTTGTACCAGGGACACCCAGTATGCCCCCTCATTTTGGTGTTTCAGATCCCTTACCACTAGGGCACCCAGGTCTAATTGACAATGTTATTTTAGGTGGAACCCCAATTAATATTGAACCTCCAATTGTTTCTGATGATTTTTACATGAGTCAAGATGAAGCAATAGGTTATCTAATGGGATTGGCATTAGTAAAAAAATATATGACATCATCTAGCACCATTATTGCTGAAACAGGTCAAAATTGTTCCCAAACCGCAACCGATTTTGCGCTTTCAATTATCGCAAATATTTGTGGTGGGGGTGATATGAATGAAATTGATCATTGGAAAATTCATAATCCTTTTACTGGTGACATTAGATGGGATTGTTTTCCATTCGCATATGGTTATGCAGCTGCCGGTAACTGGTTCAGCGACGGGGCCAGAACTATTGATTCATATTTTACGAATGTATCAAATTTAAATTATGCAAGATTTTGTTGGAATGAGATACCATGGTTAGATCAAACGAATGCAGTTATGGCAATGACATTGGCATCAATGGGAAGTTCATTCCATGATATACTTGGAAATAATGTAACGAAAGAAAGGATACATGATGATTTAAGTGAACATAAAGTTGAAAATTTTTACTTATTACTTTATCAGGTATTACATCAAAATTAATCATTTATTATTTTGATTTTTAAAAAGGAAATAGTGAATTAACGAATGTTAACGGGGAAGGGTTGTATAATTAAGGTGTTAAATTTT
>CAYHCQ010000095.1:0-13428 GCA_964355115.1 uncultured Prolixibacteraceae bacterium
GATGCCGAGCAGTTCCATCTCCTCTGTGACCCGGCTATACTCATATTCGTTAACACCGCGGTTCAGGAGGTGATGGCTGGCGACTCCGGGCACCGGATAATATTGCGACATAAGAGAGAGGTGAACACGCGGGGAGAGTTCCTCTGCGATGTACCTCAGTACCCTCAGACTGTTTTCAACCTGGCCGGGAAGAACAAGGTGGCGAATGATCAACCCCGATTCGGCGGTGCCTTCATCACTCAGGATGAGCGTTGATCCCTTTTGGCGGAAAATCTCCTTTAAAGCCCGGGTTGCCACCTCGGGGTAATCTCCGGCATCAGAAAGGTCATGGGACAGCTCTTCATCCATATATTTGAAATCGGGCAGATAAACATCGATGATACCTTCAAGCAGGCGTAAGGTATCCGGTTTGTCATAACCGTTGGTATTGTAAACCCATGTCGGATTGTATCCGGCTGCCATGATACAATTTATTATTGCCAGCATTTGCGGTATGAAATGCGACGGGGATATAAAACCAACCATTTTTATGCCGGTATCGAGTATTGCAGTAACCGATGCTATAACCTCCTTAATATCCATGGACGATAAATTCCTGCTGATATGACGATCGCTGATCTGGTGGTTCTGACAGTATATGCACTGAAGGTTACAGTTGGTAAAGAAGATGTTGCAGATCCCGTTAAGCCCACTTATTACCGGTTCTTCTCCCCTGTGAACACAAACGGAAGCGATGTTGAATGAGGCATCGCTGCGGCAATAACCTGTTTTACCTTTGAACCGGTTCGCGTGACAATCCCGTGGACAAAGCGCGCAATCGCGAAGCAGTTCAAGAGGTTGCAATAAGGCTGCGTAATCCATTCGGAGCGATGGTATTTTCGTTATTTTTGACGATACAAAAATAGACTTTTACGATGACAGATCTTTCGAAATACTCACACATCATCTGGGACTGGAACGGCACGCTTCTGAATGATGCCTGGCTTTGTGTGGAAGTGATGAACGGCATGCTTGCAAAACGGAACCTTCCTATTCGCACCCTGAATCAATATATGGATATCTTCGACTTTCCGGTGAAGGACTATTACGTAAAGCTGGGCTATAACTTTGAGAAAGAGCCCTTTGAAGTGGTTGGAATGGAGTTCATGGTCAGGTATAATGAGAGGCAATGGGAGAGCAACCTCCATGAGGAGGCAATTTCGGTGCTTGATGCATTCAGGGAAAGAGGATTCCGTCAGTATATCTTGTCGGCACGTGAAGAGGTCGAGCTTATTGGGGAGACGAAAGCTCTTGGAGTATTTCAGTATTTTGATCATATTTTCGGACTGGATGACCACTACGCACATGGAAAAACCGATGTTGGGTTCAAATTGCTGGAAGCAATCAGGGTCCCAAATGAAAAAATTGTTTTTATCGGGGATACAAGGCATGATGCCGAAGTCGCGGGCGATCTTGGTATCGACTGCCTGCTTATTCCGAATGGTCACCATACACGGGAAAGGCTGGCCGGTTTGAACCTGCCACTGATCTCCTCCCTGAAAGATTTAAAGGCGCTTTTATGAAATACGGAATAACCTCAGTACTAACTGTCATCTGCCTTCTGACAGGTATTCTTAAGCATGAGGCCCATGGCCAGGCTGTTAAAGGACAGACCATCAGAACCCATTCAATTGTCCTGGGCAAGAGAGAAAAAAAATCAGCAAGAATACAGGCGCTGCCGATGGTCGGATTCATCTCCTCCCTCTCCTATGATAAATCGGGAGCCGATGTCCAGAGTGCTTACGATTTTCTTATTTCAAGCGGCTCTTTCACTGTACGTTACTTAACGGTGAGTGATCTTGTAAAGCAATCGAAATCTCTCGGCAAGTACACTGTTTTATGGCTACACAGAACAGATACAACCCCTGTTAATGCGAATGAATATAACCAGAAGGTTGTGACCGCTCTCCGGCAGTACCTTGCTGATGGCGGCGGACTTCTGCTGACACAGCAGGCTTTCCATCTTATCACGACTCTGGGGCTTGAAACCATGGTTCCCCGCGACAGTACTAAGTTGTGCACTGATAATGGCTACGGCAGGAAACTGGGTTTTCATGCATTCCGGGAGCATTCACTATTCGATGGAATGAACGGCGGCGGGTATATTCAGCGGCCGCAGCGGGACATTACCACAAGGATCACCGGGTTTTTCGGGGAGCAGGTGCCAGCAAACGGCAAGGTTGTTGCGGTTGACTGGGATTACATCACACTTAAGGAGGAATCAAAGCTGGTACTGGAGTATACCTCTGGAAAAGGCAGACTGATTGCGGCCGGTGCCTATATGGACTTCGGCGAACCAAGCCTGAACCGTGTCCATCTTGAGCGTTTTACAAAAAACATACTCGATTACCTGAGAGGGAAATTTGCAGGTGAAAAAGAATTTTACTGGGATTATTCGGCGGGAAATGTTAAAGAATGTGAGAACCTTAAGCCAGAAACCGATCAGTTCCTGGTTGCAATTCCTGAAAGCAGGTCCTGGGTGGTTGATGAGGATCCATTGTCATTAGAGAACCGCTATGCTTCGAAAAATTTCTGGGATGTTGCGGGGGAGCGTATGCTTACAATGGGAAGCGAGAACGGTGGCATTGAGGAGGTGTGGGCACACCCCTTCATGGCTTTCCGCGACTATGAGGTGGGTATCAGGTTCAGTTACCGCGACACAATATTCTGGCTGAATGACGAAAGACCGGAAATCGTTGTGAATCCGGCATTTTTCATGCGACAGTATAAGTTTCCGAGAGCTTATCTGAAGGAGATCGTTGTAAACGACCCTGTAAATCCGGCAGGTGTGGTTCATTATGAGTACCGGGGTGTTTATCCGGCTGAAGTTATCATCCGCTTTAAATCAAACCTTCGGTGGATGTGGCCATATTCTGAAAAGGCTACGGGATCAGTTTGCTTTTTGTGGGATCCGGATCTGAATTCATTCAACATCCGCGACAAATCGAATGACCTCAATGTTTTTATCGGTGGCAACCGTGAGCCGCTTGAACACAAGGGGAATCCTTCCGGACAGATGCAGGCATCATTCCTGCTCAGGTATCCCCTGGCGATGAATGACCAGCTGGATATTGTCTATTCGGCATCCAACGAAGGTTACACTTCTACAATTCAGCAGTTTGAAGCCGCTTTACGCAATCCTGCCGGGGTTTATAGCAATGCCATAATGGCAACGAAGGAATTGTTGTCGAAGAGCCTGATGATCAGCTCACCGGACAAGGATTTTAACACAGGTTACAGATGGGCTTTGATTGCGGCCAACCGTTTTTTTGTACATACTCCTGACATGGGTAAAGCGTTGGTTGCAGGCTACTCAACAACAAGACATGGCTGGGATGGAGGACAGAAGGTGAGTGGCAGACCCGGATATGGATGGTACTTTGGCCGCGACGGGCAATGGAGCAGTTTTGCCTTGCTCGATTACGGGGATTATGACAAGGTGAAGGCTCAGCTGCAGTTTTTTAACAAGTACCAGGACCTTACCGGAAAAATCTTCCACGAAGCCACTACTTCGGGCTTCATTCATTATGATGCTGCCGATGCTACCCCCCTGTATATCGTCCTGGCCGGAAAATATTTCAGGCACACCAACGACACCGCGTTCCTTCGCAGCACCTGGCCCAACATTAAGAAGGCCATTGATTTTTGTTTTTCGACAGATACCGACCGCGACCACCTTATTGAGAATACCAATGTCGGACATGGATGGGTAGAGGGCGGTGAACTCTATGGATCGCATGCCACTATATATCTGGCTGCAAGCTGGGCTGCGGCAATGTCGGAGGCTGAAAATATGGCGTCAGCAATGAAAGATATTGAATTTGAGTCCTTTGGAATAGAATCAAGGGCAGTCAGGGATATTATCAACAGGGATTTCTGGAATAGCAGCACGAATTTTTTTGCCTATGGAAAGAACCAGAACGGCACTTTCAGGTCTGAACCGACCATTTTGCCTGCAGTTCCGCTGTACTTCAGAACAGCGGATGATGAGAAAGCAAAGGCTTGTCTGGAACAATATGCCGGAAATGCCTTTACCACAAACTGGGGAACCCGGATCGTACGCGATGACAGTGAGCATTTTAAGCCAACCGGTTATCATTATGGAAGTGTCTGGCCCCTTTTCACAGGCTGGACTTCCCTTGCTGAATATGCTTACGGGAATTACCTGCAGGGGTATTCGCACATCATGAATAACCTGAATCTGCATAAAAACTGGGGACTGGGTTTTGCTGAGGAGGTAATGAACGGAGCTGAATATCATCCATCGGGTGTTTGCGCCCACCAGTGCTGGTCGGAGACCATGGGCCTGCAGCCTGCCATTGAAGGTATGATCGGACTCGAGGTATTTGCACAGGAAAACAGGATCGTTCTTTCACCCAGGCTACCGGCCAACTGGGATTCTCTTGAAGTCAGCAATATCCGCATGTCGGATAAATACATGGAATTCAAATATTATCGTATCGGCGGACGATATATGTATGATTTTAAGCTTACTGTAGGCAGTAAGTTGAACCTTGACTTTATGCCTGTTTTGCCTGCTGGTGCGCAGGTAAAGAGTGTGACTTTGAATGGCAGTGAAGTTCCTTACACAGTTTTTAAAACCGAGAATTCAGTGACACTTTTAGTTAAGAGTGAGGTGGTTGGCGTAAGGAAATTTGTTATTGAGTCGGTAAAAGGAATTGCGGCCTTACCCCTGATCCAGGATCCAAAACCCGGATATGAGGCGGCCGGAACACGGATCATTGCTGCGCGATTGAAGGGAGATGAATACATCGTTGAAATGGAAGGGGTTCCCGAAACTGTCGGGAAGCTGGAAATATATTTGAACGGGCAGGAAATAGAGAGTTTGCAGGGTGGAGAGATCCGGGAAAGAAACCCCCAGGTAGTGCAGATTTCGGTTCCTTTTAAAAAGGGAGTCGCCAGATACACTGGCGCCGCAGTCGTGATCAGAATCAAGTAGCGTTACAATCAATTAAAAGGGTATTATGGTACGATTTCTTTTTTTTGTGATGCTTGCACTCCCGGTGTCGCTGTTTTCACAGTACCTGTCAAAGCTGAAAGCCACAAAAACCGATGCTTTGTTTACCACTTATGCAGCCCCGGTTTCACGGTCGGAATATAAGCTTGACCAGGGTTACCAGTTTCAATGGTACGATCCCGAAAACGGGGTGGAGATGGTTTCGGAAGTGGGACTAAATGTGGGTGTGGCTTTCATGGCGGGCAACAAGCTCCGCTTCCGGCTGAAGGAGCTTTACCGGGAACCTGTGGTTTCGGTATCGTACAGTGATCTGGTGCGATACGTTTATTATCCATTCCCTGAGCTCCGTGTTGAAGTGACCTTTGTTGTGTATAGTTCCCGGTGCTCGTTTGCTGTTTACCGGCTTACCAATACCGGAAGTACCATTTTCGAGTCCAGGGTTCTCCCCTATTTTTATATGCCTTCCAGGGACAGCATGCAGGACATTATTCCAGCTGTAATTGCGGGCGCCTACGAATTTACACTCAACTTTCAACGGGATGGATGGATGCGCGAGCATAATATACCATTGACTGAAATTACAGATGGTTTTTTTCAATCCTCATTGCGATTCGACAGCGTCAATGCTTTTTTAATGACCCCATACTCTAACATGGGATCTGATAAAAAGGATCCATATATTCAGCTAAAGCGCTCATTCGCAGCGTTAAAGCACGGAAAGTGCATAAAAGGAATCATTGGTTCCCGGATGATGAGGCTGGAGCCGGGAGAATCAACAGGATTCAGGGTAGCAACTTCACTGACAGGTGAGAAGAGCCTGTGGAAGGAGATGGTTGCGATAGAGGGAGAGATAATGGGGGTTGACTGTGAGAAGTTGATCAGGGAGGACGAAGCTGCTTATGCCCGTATACCAAAACTGAAATTCGAAGATCCTGACAAAGAGATGCTCTATTGGAGTTCATTTTCCCTTATGAGGCAATGCATGATGCCTCCGGAAGGAGCATGCCGGCAAAACTACTATGTCTTTTCACGAGAGCCCAGATGGGGATGGGGTTACGGAGGACAGGTATTTCATGAGAGTTTGTGCATGCTGGCCTATGCATACATGGATCCGGGCGGAGCCATGAATTCGCAGCGGGTATATATGGACCGTCAGCAGAAGGATGGGTATATAAACTACCGCACGGGCCCTTATCTTGATGAGAGCATCGAAACGAACGGAAAGAAGACCACATCTGCCCCATGGTTCAATTATGAAAACCTGGAGATCTATAAGATAACAGGCGAAAAGCAGTTTTTAAAGGATGCGTACCTTTCAGGGAAGAAGTTCTACAAGTATTATATTGCCAGCCGCGACTCGAACAGTAACGGACTCTGCGAATGGGGTGCTCATGCAGAACTGGAATCGGTGAGGGATGCCCGTGTTGCCGTGTGGGATAAAGTAGGTTGGGCTTCCAACTTTGAAGGGCCCGATGTGAATTCGATGCTGGTAAGGGAGGCTCGTTCATTGCAGGAGATGGCTCTACTACTTGGAAATACAGGAGATGCAAATGTCTGGAAGGCGGATGCTGACAGCCGGACAAAGCTTATCAATGATATTCTCTGGGACAATGAAACGGGCTTTTATTATAATGTCAATGCCAGGAACCAATCTTTCGGATTTCGCGCTCAGAATGATCTTAAGATCAGGGAGATCATCGGGTTTTTGCCCCTCTGGGCCGGAGTAACTGATTCAACCAGAACCCGGCAGCTGGTAATGAAAATGTGCGATACTGCTGAATTTTGGCGGCCATTTGGTGTACCATCTCTTTCGGCAGAAAGCGAATACTATTGTCCTATCGGTTATTGGAACGGACCTGTATGGGTTCAGTGGAATTATTTGTTATTCAGAGGATTGATTGATTTTGGTTATGAAAAGGAGGCGCGGGAACTTTCCGGCAGGGTGCTTGCAAACATGGTTTATCATCTGAAGAAGGACCATGTTTTTTGGGAATTTTACAGTGCCGACGATCACCAGGCAGGATGGAATAAAACCTATATATGGGCCGGTATAGGGGCCAGGTTCCTGATAGATTTAAACACATTACCGAAACGGGTTTTATGAAAAGTATTTTGTTACTCCTGTCATGTCTGGGTTTCCATCTGTTATCATCAGCTCAGCAGTTTAAGTCCGTTGAAGACTATATGCGGATCAGTGCAAAGGCATATGATCCGTTATATACAACATATGCAGCCGCCATTAACCGGTCTCAGCTCTATGGTGATAAAGCCTACAAAATGGATTATTACTCCGATTGCCGGCCTGTGACCTACTCAAGTGATCAGGCTGGGTCGATGTTCTGCATCTGGAAGGTTGACCAGGTAGTGATCACCCGAATTGGTGAATACTTTAAAAAACCGGTCGTCACCTTTTCCTTTCCCGATATGGCCATAATGGAATACGAACCATTCAGGGGGATCCGTGTGAAGGAGACCTTTTTTGTTTACAGTTCATCCATTGCAATAGTGGATATTGAGGTGAAAAATACCGACAAGGTACATCATGAAATTTCCGTCTACCCGATTTTGGAGATGCACAACGATTCTCTTGAGATTGTCCGTTACAGTGATACTCTTAACGGATACATAACCCACAGGAATGAGAGTACATACAGGTTAATCAGCAGTCTTAAGACCGATTACCCCTATCCGGTTAAGGTTCGTGACCTGTTTACTGCGGGTCCCAGGATATCATCACATGGCGGTTATCCGGGTGATATGGATGATTTTTACAATTGCATTAAAACTGATTTTTATTCTGATAAACGAAGTGATTCATTGAATTGTAAAAGTGCTGGTTTAGTTGATTATATAGCACTTCAATTGAATAAAAGATTAAGGCCACAAGAGATGACCAGTTTCAGATATATCAGAGGTTTTCAGGGACAAAATGAGAATGCCGGAAAACTGGTCAGGGATGTCGATTCGGTCAAACATTTTATACTGAAGACTTTTTACGAGGACAACCTGATCCTCTATTCAAAAATTCCCAGGATAAAGTTTAAAACAACCGGCGAAAAACTTGCCTATATCGGTGCCTTTAACCTTGCACGCGGCTGTATGTATCCCCCTGCAGGCAAGACCCAATATAATTCCTATGTATTCAGCCGGAATCCACTTTGGGGCTGGGGGCATGGTCACCAGGTGCTGCATGAGTCGCTGAGCATGCTTGCTTATGCCTGGCTTGACCCGAAGTCGGCCGAAGGATCGCAACGCGTATACATCGAGCAGCAGCGCGAAGACGGATTGATTGCTTATCGTCATGGTCCGCGCGGAATGCAGGATTACCCGCATAATAACATGTCGACAACCTCTGCACCATTTTTCAGCTGGATAAACCTGGAGGTATACAAGGCAGGCAAGGGCAAGAAGTTTCTGCAGGACGCATACATCTCCGGCAGTAAATATGTTGAGTGGCTGATTGTGAATCGGGATACCGACCATGATGGCACATTTGAATGGGGACCATACGGAATAATTGAGAATGTAAGAGACTGGTATAATGCAGTTTTTCAGGTTTCAGCGGAGCGTTACCTTGATGTTGACAAAGAGGATATTTCCGATGAACTCGAGTGTCTTGACCTCACTTTGATGGTGATCAAGGAGGAAAGGTGTCTTGCCACGATGGCCACGCTCCTCGGCAAGGCTGATGAATCGAAGCGTTGGCTGAACATGGCAGAGAAAACCACAGCCCTTGTCAATGAGCGCATGTGGGATGAAACAACAGGCTTCTATTACTCGGTGAATAAAAAGGACCATTCTTTCCAGTTCATGAGCCGGGATCTGAAAAAGCAGGAGATCATCGGGTTTCTGGCCTTGTGGGCTCAGGCAGCGCCGAAAGACCGGGCAGAGAAACTGCTGAAGACCCTGACAGATACCACGAAATTCTGGCGCAGATACGGCATTCCTACCCTTTCGGCCCAGGATCCATGGTACAGTCCCAATGTCGATTATTGCTGCAAATGGAACGGTCCGGTATGGATGCTCTGGGATTATATGGTCTACGACGGACTTAAACTTTACGGGTACTCTGATGTGGCTGGCAAGCTTGCAGCAAAGATGATAACCTGTGTTAATACCCAGCTTTCCAAAAATCACAACTATTGGGAATCATACAGTCCTGACAATGATGTTCTTAATTGTCCGCCAAACTATATATGGGATGCGATAATTGCCCGCCTTCTGATCGATGAGAATGTGACTGACCACATACAGGGTGAGAACTGATGTGATTTTTTCGTTGTACCTTCGCGGTTGTGTAATTTCCGCGTTAATAATTACTGAATGAAAAAGTATCTTTTCCTTCTTCTTGCCTTGTGCATGGTATTGGTTTTTTTGGCATGCAATACTGGAAATCGTCAGGATATCAGCCGGTTAATGGATCCTGCCTCGTTGCCATACCTAAAAAACAGCAAACTTATCCAGGTGTCGAGTTTCGACAGTTCGGGTGGCGATAACGATTGGATAACCGTTGCCCCCGGCAAGAAGGCAGTCATTTTTGAGGCGGAGGGGCCTGGAATGATTTCAAGGATTTGGCTTGCCATCGATTCGCGGGATCCATATTTTCTAAGAAGAATTGTAATCCGAATGTACTGGGACAAAGAGACCCGACCTTCTGTGGAGGTTCCGCTTGGTGATTTCTTCGGCAACGGCTTCACTTATACCCAATATGCCTCCCAGTATCTGGGTATGACCAGCGGCGGGTACGTTTGTTATTTTCCGATGCCCTTTGAATCGAAAGCCAGAATTGAAATTTCGAATGAGACTCTTCATGAAATTTCCGGGCTGTCATACCAGGTCGATTATCAGAAATTTGAGGCAGCTCTTGAATCAGATGTGGCCTATTTTCATGCATTCTGGAAACGCGATACCAGAACCAATTATGATTCCAACTATGTTATTTTGAGTACATCCGGGAAAGGACATATTGTGGGGGTAAATCTCAATATTCAGGCATATGACGGAGGCTTTAATTATCTGGATGGAGACGAAATGGTGTATGTGGATGGTGAGAAAAAGCCTTCTGTTGCCGGAACCGGTACGGCAGATTTATTTTCAAGTGGCTGGCACTTCCGTCAGGGTGTATTTGCCGGGCCCTATAACGGACTGATATATAAAAATGATTCACTTGGCCGGATTGCGGCCTATCGTCTTCATGTTGCGGATCCGATCCCGTTTCGCAAAGGGATCAAATTTACAATTGAGCATGGTCACGCCAACCAGGCGGTTGCCGATTACAGCAGCACAATATATTGGTACCAGATGGAACCTCATGTACCTTTTCCGGCGTTCCCCAGGGCCGGACAGCGCATACCGCTCAGGATTGTCAAACCCGCCAGGATGCTTGAAGCCGAGAAACTTAAGTTCACCCTTAGCGGGTTAAAGTCGAAAGTTGTGGACATGTCCGATAACGGGTCCGATTGGGGTGATAATAAGCAATTGCTCATCGAATCTTATGATAAGTCCTCTTTTAGCCTGACCATCAATGGTTTAAAGGATGTGATGTACGATCTGACGCTCTATTACACAATGAGCCCCGAATACGGAAATGCCGGGCTACTTGTTAATGGAATAAACGCGGGAGAGATAAAAGGATATTCACCTTATGTTCTTCCATCCGGTAAGTTATTCATTCCGAACATCAGAAACAAGGGAGAATCGGTTGAGCTTACCTTCATGATAACAGGTAAAGATCCGAATTCTAAGGGTTATTATATTGGACTTGACGGTTTAAGCCTTGTTCCCCGCAGGGTGTACATTGACGACTGGTTTGTAATCGGGCCTTTTGCGAATCCCCGAAAAGGTGCGAAAGACCGCCGGGGGCTTGATTCCGTTTTCATGCCCGAACGCACGGTTGACCTCCTGAAGGAATATTCCGGAATAAACGGGAAACCTATTCACTGGAAATACGTAAAAACTCCGGAAGGCGGGTATATATCCTTTTCCGGGACCATGTATCCTGATGAACTTGCAGTGGCTTATGCTGTTTCCTATGTTTATGCAAAGGAACCCCGCAAGGTTACGCTCTATATTGGTACAGACGACGGGGCAAAGGTGTTTTTAAACGACCGTGAAGTTTATCGTTTTTCCGGATTACGGATGGCCGAACCGGATCAGGCAGAGGTAGAACTCAGTCTGAAGGCCGGATGGAACAAGGTACTTATTAAGATAGAAAACAACATGGGAGAATTTGGTTTTTACGGCAGGTTACTTGACCATGACCATTCTCTGGTCGTGAGCGCTGACCAGAAACTTCCGGGGCAGTAGGACAATGAGAAACAAACGGTTTTTTCTTTGCTTTTACTTGATACTCCTGATTGGTATGGGGAGTTTCGGGCAGTCTGTGGTGAAACAGGGTGCCGCGGTTCCTGCTGATTTTTGCATTAGTCAGGCGGAGATGAAGTTGTACCGTATGATAAACGATTACCGAAAGCGCTATAATCTGGCTGCAGTTCCCCTATCACGCTCACTTTCCTTCGTCGCCATATTGCATGTTAAGGATCTTTTTATAAACATGCCGGATAAAGCCCCTTGCAACTTTCACTCCTGGTCGGACCGGGGATCATGGAAACCATTCTGTTATCCCACGGATGAGAATAAAAAGAATTCCGTTTGGGACAAGCCCAGGGAGCTGACCCGTTATCCGGGCAAAGGTTATGAGATAATTTACTGGGAAAGCAATCCTGCGGGCATCGACAGTATCATGAGTTTCTGGAAATCAGAAAGTTATTTTAACAGCTTTATTCTGAATACCGGAAAGTGGCAGGATAAAAAATGGAGTGCTATGGGAGTTGGCATCTATGAAAACTACGCATGTGTCTGGTTTGGTGAGGCAACCGATCCCGAGGGCAAGGTGGTGGTATGCGGAAGTGCTCCTGTCATTCCTCCACAGCAGGCGGATGCGTTGCCTAAGGTTAAGCAGGATAAAAAAGCAAAACCTGGGAAAAATCCAGCAGCTATAACCGATACATCAATGACGTCGAAACCTGCGATAAAAATTGAACCTTCTGAGTCGGGGTCGGGACTTTATTATATTATCATCAAAAGCAACCTTCCCATGGAGTCTGCGACCAGGATGATCCCAAAACTCATTACCGACGGCTATCCTGCTGCCAGGGTACTGGAGAAGGATGGCAAAGCAAGGATATCTGTTTTTGAATCACCTAATAAGACTGAGACAATGGCCAGGCTCAAGGAGATTAAAAGGAAATACAAGGATGCGTGGCTGTTAAAGAATTGATAATTGACAATGGATAATTGACAATTATTCGGCATCCTTCACGCACCGGAACCCAACGGTTGCGTTCCGGTCAAGGCCTGGTGAGATTAGCAACAGCATTTCCGGGTGATCAGCAGGCAGGGCCCCTCCAGTCACATACCAGATGCTTGAGGTTGGATGATAGTAGCTTCCTCCCCGAATAATGTTAAAGTAATAAGCCCCGTTGAAATAGATATCACAGGTCATCTGCCAGACATTTCCAATTAGGTCTTTTACTCCTTCCGGAGTTGCTCCCTGCGGGAATTTATCGACGGAACTTGCCTTGTTGCTGTTGTAGTTGCATTTTGTTGAATCCATCCTGTTGCCCCAGGGGAACTTTTTCATGTCGCTGCCTTGCGCTGCATATTGCCATTCGGCTTCACCCGGCAGACGCTTACCGGCCCATCTGGCATAGGCATGAGCATCTTCAAGATTCACATTTACGACAGGGAAATCGGCCTCTCCTTCGGCAGGTGCATTATTAACCCAGTGTTTTAAAAAGTTTACAGTGTCCTGCGGAACATATCCCGATTTTTTCAGAAAGAAACGATATTGCTGATTTGTAACCGGGTATTCGTCCATATAAAACCTTTTCATCTCCAGGGTAATGGTATCCCTGTGATCAGGGAAAGGAATAAAAGGATCAAGCGTTTTAGGGTCGCGGGTGGTATAAAAACGGAACTTCCCTCCAGGTATCTCTATCATCCCGGCAGGAAACAATTTGGATATTGCTGTGGTTTCAATTCGGCTGATAAGACGGGGAGTGTTGTGCAATGGTATAAAAACCCGTTCATCAAGAAGTTCATTCTCTGAAAAGAGCTGGATTACTATTTTCTCAACAGTTTCGGGGAAGTAATCCCAGTATGGGATTTCATTTCCAAGCGATGAGAAAGTAAATGATTTTGAGCTGTAGGATGGATTTTGCCCGGTGATGACAATTTTATCGCCGGCAGAAGCCGTGAAACAGAGGGTATCCGGAGTTGTTTTTATTTTCAGTAATTGAGGGAGAATGGCTATGCATCCTGCATTTCCTTCTCTGCGGGAATTCAGCCATTTGGGATCAAAGGGCTCAATTCTGGCAGGAACAAGTATTTCCCCATTATTGGTAACAGGA
>CAYHCQ010000096.1:0-13423 GCA_964355115.1 uncultured Prolixibacteraceae bacterium
CCGGAGGATGAAAAAAGGGGAGAGATCATCTGGGAAAAGGGGACGAACCGGGCCTCATTCTACCGGGGCGAGGTGGATAAATACGGCTGGGTTGATATCGGCTCTTCATTTCTGCCGGCAGATACAACGGCCGCTTTGCTTTACACGCAGCTCTGCATCATGGACGTCATTCAGAACCGCCGGAAAAAAATATGGAGGAGCTATTTTGAGCAGATGGTGCCCCTGGAAGAGAAAGGATGGCTGAAGCGACCGGTTGTGCCCGGATATGCAACCGTGAACGGCAATATGTTCTACATACTTGCCGGCTCCCATGCCACACAGGTTGCGCTTCTGAATCATCTGAAAAATAACGGGGTTCATGGTGTGTTTCATTATTTCCCGCTCCATTCCAGTCCCTACTTCAGCGAAAAGCACGATGGCCGCCCACTGCCCAATACCGACCATTTCAGCAGCTGCCTCGTAAGGCTTCCATTCTTTTACCGGCTGAAGGAGAAACAGGTATCACACATCGTACGAACCATTGAACAATTTTTCATCAATAACAATCCGCGACATTAACCCTACGACATTAAAAGAATCTTATGAAAACCAACAAAATGCTATCGGGAATTGTGAGGAATTTCAGCCTCTTTCTCTTCATGTTTTTCATCACTGCTGCAGGCACTGCCTTTGCACAGCATGACGGTACCGGTAAAGGCGGCGGAACCGGAGGCGGAACCGGAGGCGGATATGGAAATGCGACCCCCGAAGAACGCGCTACACGCCTTACCAGCATGATGAAAGAGCAGTTAAAACTTACTGCTGCCCAGGAGCCTAAGGTTTCTGCCATCAACCTTAAATTTGCAAAGAAAAACCAGGATCTAAAGGCGGTTACCGATACTGCTCAAAGAAGAAAGGCAGCGACGGCAATTGAGACCGCCAGGGATGGAGAGCTGAAAACCGTTTTCACCTCCAGTCAGTACAAGGATTACCTCAAACTAAAGGAGGAGATGAAGGCCCGGCGCAAGCGTTAGAAGTCGGCACCTTTGATTGTACCATTCTGAGCCGGCGCCACCGATTTTTTACTTACGCGCCTTGCGGTTCAGTTCATCCGCCAGGTTGTTGTAGAAAGTCATTTTCTCCTGATCGCCATGAATCTTATACATGAAGGCGAGCTGGTAGCATAGCTCCGCACTCGGGTTCCTGGCAGCTGCCTGTTCCCAGTATTTCACGGCCATAGAGGTATCGGCCTTCATCATATAGTAATTACCAATATTGATGTAAGGCATTTCGAAATCCGGGTTGGCCTTCATAACATCCTCATTGATCTTGACGGCCCTGTCGAAATCGCCCTCATCATTGTACACGTCGGCGAGCGCGAATATTGCCTTTAGGTTGTTTGGATTCACCTGAAGCAGGTGTTCGTAGCACTCCTTTGCCTTCTGGAACTGGCTCATTTTCCGGTATGCCATGCCGAGGTTGACCCAGGAGGGCTGGAGGGTAGGTTCAAGTTCGATGGCTTTCTGCAGAAACCAGACAGCCGAATCGGGCTTGTCGGTCATAAAAAGATAGATGGTTCCCAGGTCGTTGAGGGCCTGGTAATTTTTCGGGTAGATCCTGAGCGACTGGCGGAAATGGGTAATGATAGTTTGCTGCTTGAACTGATTGACAGTACCGTACTTAAGAAAATTTTCATCGGTATATACCGTCCTCATAAGGTACCCGCCATACTGAAGGTTTGCATTGGCAGATCGTTCCTGGTGTTTAATATCGGCATTGTAGAGATCCCAGAGGTTCCTCCACTGCCGGTTCCGGGTAACGGTTAGCACGGTGGAGGGGATCAGTAGCAAGATGACAACAGCCAGGATCTTCAACCGTGCATCGATTTCGATTGTTAGACTCCTGGGATTGGTGCGAAAAACCCTGAAGATAAGGATTACCAGTGCCAGGCAAAATCCTGCTGATGCGAGGAACACAAATCTCACAGCAACGATGCCAACTGCTATAGCGACGATATTCGAGTACATCGAGATGGAGATCAGGTACCACAGGATTGCAAAGGAGAGGATATCCTTTTCACGGATTCTCATAACGGCATATACAAACAGTCCGGCATGGATCACAAATGAAAGCAGGGCGAAAATGTTACCCATGCTTACGACCGGGATCATGTCGTACCCATAATAATATACCATCGGATGGGGGTAAAACAGCAGCTTCAGGTAGAAGAGCAGGGTTGCAAAACCCGTTCCCAGTCTAATCCAGAGTCCTTTTTCGAAATATAGCGGATTTTCGATATAATAATTTACCCGGTCGACATGCGGTAGGAACAGCCGGGGAACATACATCGCCACCAGAGCAGCTGCAAGGAGAATGAGCACGACAGGGATGAATTTCTTCGGCGGAAAATCGGTAAAAAACCAAAGTACGAGCGGATAGAGCGCAAGAAAAGGGAGGATGGAAGTTTTGCTGAGAAACCCGGTTACGAAAACGATAAAGGCATAGGCAAGATACCGGGGTTTCCGGGTATCGGCATAATCGAGGATAAACCACATCGCCCCGATCCCGCAGATGAAAGCAAACATTTCATCGCGGTTCTTCAGGCTGGCCACCACTTCGGTATGTACCGGGTGCGACATGAAGATCAGGGTGAAAAGGAAGGGGAAGATGATGTTGTAGTCCTTTAACAGCCGCTTGAGCAGAAAAAAGAGAAATACCGACAGCAGCCAGTAAATCAGCAGGTTGATTCCATGGCTCACCCCGGGTTTCTGACCCCAGAGCTGGTATTCCAGTGCATATGTGGCTTTAACGATGGGCCGGTAATCGGAGATGTTGCTGCCGATATTGCCCTGTTGGTTGACATAGAAAGTGGAGAATATCTCGGGCAGAGCCTTTAACCCTTTAGCAACCATCGGATTGTTGGTGACAAATTCATCGTCAACGGAATATTTATTCAGGATGGTGTTTCCATATAAAATGGCTGCCCATATAAAAAAGAAAAGTATGAAGTAGCGGTTTGCTTTCCCGGAAGCATACCTTGCAGGTTCTTTGACTCTGGCAGCGGCGACTTTGGGTTCGGTGATTTTGGGTTCGGTAGTTTTGGGTTCAGCAACCTCTTTTGGCCTACCTTTCCGTGTTTTTTTAACAGGTTTATTCATTGCGACTCATTGGTGATGCAAAGGTACAAAAAGTTTGGTCAGCCCCACGAACTCCCCTACTCCGAGCTGTTCGGGCCGCCTGCCGGCAAATTCGCCAAGGTTTACCGGTCCCAGCGACGAGAGTGAATTGCGCAGGGTTTTCCTCCGCTGGTTGAAGGCAGTTTTCACCACCTTGAAAAAAAGTGTTTCGTCACAATCAAGCCGGATCGTGGTATTTCGGCGCAGCCTGATCACGGCCGATTTAACCTTTGGCGGAGGGTAAAATACCGTCTCGCTGACCGTGAAAAGGTATTCGATATCGTAAAATGCCTGAAGCAGAACGCTCAGTATTCCATAGGTCTTGCTTCCCGGCGGTGCCGCAATACGTTCGGCCACCTCTTTCTGGAACATGCCGGTGACCTCCGGTACACGGTCGCGGAATTCGAGGACCCGGAACAGGATCTGGGTGGAGATGTTGTAGGGGAAGTTGCCTAGAATTGAAAAGGGATGCGGGATGTGGGATGTGGGATGCGGGATGTGGGATGTGGGATGCAGGAGGCATTCGTGCATTGGAGGGAAATCATTCAGGTCCGTTTTCAGAAAGTCGGCGAGGATAAAACGGCTGGCGAAGGCGGGGTAGGTTGCCTTGAGGTATTCGATCGATTCGTGGTCGACATCCATGAACCAGGGGTCGATGCCGGGAATTTCGAGCAGGTATTTGCTTAGTACACCCATACCCGGACCTATTTCAAGGATAACCGGGCAATCCGGATTTATCATTCCGACTATCTTGCGGGCGATGTTCTCGTCGCGAAGAAAATGTTGTCCGAGATGTTTTTTGGGTTGTACCATAACTACGAGGCGCATCCAATATGCCTTTACAATGTGTTTATTTTAATGTATCGCCGCGCAGCATCCTGAATTTTTTCCGGGCATCGGGCACGAAAATGCTGCCGGGATATTGATCAAACAGCGCCTGGTATAGTGTCATTGCTTTTTGTTTGTTACCGAGCTGCTTCTCATTCAGTGCAGCCTGCTGCATGAGCGCCTCATCGGCCATGATACCATCGGGGTAATCCTTTACCACCCTTCCGAAAAGGGAGTCGGCCATAATGTATTGCCCGGTTTTCCTGTAGATTTCGGCCTTCTTATAATTCACCCGTTCCAGGATGGGATGCTCCGTAAAAAGTGCCGGGATGGAATCGAGGGTTTTCAGGGCCAGCTCTTCCTCGTTGCGGTAATCAAGCAGGTCGGCCCTGGCATAGTAGGTGAGCGCAACGGTATTACTGTCGGGATCGAAATTTTCGCTGATCAGCAGCGACAATGCGAGGGCATCGTTGGCGATGAGTTTGGAGGTGGCTGCTTTGAGCACATCGGCCTGGGCCTGAGCCCATTTGAATTCACCGACATAGAACGAAAGTTTGGTGTTTTTAAATTTGGCCTCCTGTCCTATGAGATCATTTTTATAATCCTTGTAAACCTGCTGATAAAGGAGGGTTGCCTGCCACACATCATCGGTAAAGAGCAGGATGTCGGCCAGTTCAAGCTTACATTCAGAACGCTCCTGGGGTGTTGTTCCGCCTGTTTCGATAGCCCGGTTAAGAATGTTGATTGCTGAGTCGGGATTTCCCAGGTAGAACCCTTCGAGATGGGCAAGATTTTTCATCACCGAAATATTCAGCTTATTCTCCCCCGATTTACTCAGCTCATCACGAAACTCCTTCCGGAGCGTTTCCAGCTGTTTTTTTGGTGGTGATGGCTCAGAAAGCACCAGGCGGTAACGGGTGTTGACCAGTTCGCGACGGCTGTAATCAAAATAAACGTATTCAGGCCCTCGGGCAACCAGGTACTGGTAGACCTGCAGTGCCACTTCGTAATTTTCGTTCGAAATTGCCAGTCCGGCCAGTTGGATCAGCCGCTCTCCGTTTTCCTGCAGCCGGCGGTCGAGGGCTTTGCCCTGGATCAGCGCCAGGTCGAAATCTTTCTGCTGGATTGAGTACCACCAGAGAAGCTCGGTGAGCCAGGTCTTTTCGGGGGTTTTCTGCACCTTCGACAGAAGCATTTTCCGAAAGGTATCGTTCTTTTCATTGTCGACATCCATCGCCAGGATCGACTGAATGCGGTCTTCGACGGTATTGAGGTAGGTCTTGTTGTTTTCGAGCATGCCGAGGTACTCTTCCATGGCGCTCCTGAAATCTCCCATCCGTTCATAGATGCTGGCCAGTTCAAAACCAAACGGATAGGTGGTAATCAGCTGCCTTCCGCGTTTATAGGTTTTCACCGCATAGTCATTCTCCCCTTTGACAAGGAACGCGTTGGAGAGGTCGAAGATCTGCTGCTGGTCGGGGCCAAGTTTTTTTAGTGCATCGTCGTATATTTCCCTTGCTTTTTCAATATCCCCGGCGCGGTAGCTGACATACCCCTGGTCGACCATGTACCTGAGTGCTCCCGCTTCGGTTTTCTGCTGTTTTTTAACCAGTTTTAACGCTTTTGGATACTCTCTGGTCTCGACAAGGCAGAAAAACAGGTAGGTATAGATATAACTTGTGGGTTTCTGATCGTAGAGCCTCTCGTAGATTTCGGCCGCCTTGGCAAAGTCGCGCATCTGGTAATACTGCATAGCCAGTTCGTCGTCGTTTCCTGCAACAGGGGCATTCTGCTGGAAAGGGAGCAGGGTGCCACCGCCAGGGCGGTCCTGGGCGGAAGAGTGAAGAGTGAAGAGTGAAGAGTTAAGAGTGATAAATAACAAGAAGAGACCGTTCCGGATAATGAAATTTGCCATGGTTGCTTTGGGTTACTTTGCTGCCTGCATCAGGTTGACTGAAAACCAGGCCATGAGTCCCATGCCGGTGGCAATGGCGTTTTCATCGACATTGAAATCAGGGGTATGGAGGTTTCCCGTGATTCCCAGGTCGGGGTTGGCAATGCCGAGGGCATAAAAACAAGAAGGACGGGCCTGAGCGAAGTAGGCAAAATCCTCGGCTCCCATCTTCTGGTCGACCTCCACAACATTTTCATTCCCCAGGTAGCTGCCGGCCAGCGATGCCAGACGACTTTCAAGTTCCGGGTTGTTGCTCAGGAAAGGGTATCCGGCATCAATCCTGACCTCACATTGGCCGCCCATGGCTTCGGCGGTTTTGGTGGCAATGGTACGGATCTTCTCATGCACCAGTTTGCGCCAGGTTTCGTCGAAGGTACGCACTGTACCATCCATCGTGACCTCGTTCGGGATGACATTGGTACGACCTTCACCCACGATCCGGCCAATGGTAACCACGGTAGGTACAAGCGGGTTGGCGTTGCGGCTTACGATCTGCTGCAGGGCGATCACAATATGCGAGGCGATCAGGATCGGGTCGACCGCCATTTGCGGCATGGCTCCATGTCCGCCTTTTCCTTTCACAGTGAGAAATATTTCATCGGTAGAGGCCATGAAGAGCCCCGGTCTGAAGCCAGCCATACCGGCATTGAGCAAAGGAAACACATGTTGCCCGATAATGAATTCGGGGTTGGGGTTATCAAGGACTCCCTCTTTGATCATGGTAATTGCACCCCCGGGATAGCTCTCCTCGGACGGCTGGAAAATTAGTTTTACTGTACCCTCCCACTCATCCGACAAGGTTTTCAGAATACGTGCGGCCCCGAGCAGGCAGGCGGTATGCACATCATGTCCGCAGGCATGCATCACGCCGGGATTTTTGGATTTATACTCCACCTCATTGATCTCGTGAATGGGCAGTGCATCCATATCGGCACGCAATGCGATGCACCGGGCACCTGGATTCCTTCCCTCCACCAGCGCAACAACACCGGTTCCTGCTACCCCTTTTTTAAACGGAATACCGTATCCGGAAAGCTTTGAACAAACGAACTCCATAGTCTGGAACTCCATCTTTGAAAGTTCCGGGTTCTGGTGAATATGGCGGCGGATGGCGACAATCTCCGGAAACAGTTCCGATGCAAGCTGCCTGATCCTTTCCTGAAGTGTTGGCATAAGGTTAATATTGATGAACAAAGGTACGAAATGTTTGTAACTAATGGTTTAAGAAAGGCTTGCAGCAGGCTAATTCAGCTATATTTGCGCCAGAATTTCCGTGAACATCATTTGAAAGAAGATGTTTCCAAAGATATCAGACCTCCTCAGTTTTCTTTTTGACCTTCATCTGAATTTGCCATTCCAGACCTATGGTTTCGTGCTGACAATTGCATTTTTGTTGGGAGGCCTGGTACTGCGAAGCGAGTTAAAGCGCAAAGAAAAAGAGGGATTGCTGGCTGCAAGGATCCGTAAACCCAATCCATCGCAAACGGCACATTGGATTACAATCCTCCTGCAGGGGATCCTGGTCTCAGTAATGGTCTGGAAAATGGCGGGAATCATCCTGAATTATGAACGATTTCTATCCAATCCGCAGAGGTTCTTGTTTTCTTCAGATGGAAGTAAAACAAGCCTCATTGTCACTGCAATAATTTATCTGGCGATGCAACTGTACCTGTTTAAGTTTTCGAAGCCGGTGCAGGATGGCGTCAGGGAAGAAATAGTTCATCCCTACCAGAAAACATGGAGTATCATGATCGTGGCCATAATTTCTGCCATCGTTGGGTCAAAAATATTTGACATTCTCGACAATTCCGGCAGTTTCCTGAAAAACCCGATGCACGGTCTCTTCTCTTTCAACGGTTTTGCCTTTTTAGGAGGATTTCTTGTGACGGTCATTGCACTCATCCTTTTCATGAGGGTTGTAAGGCTGGACTGGAAGCAGGTGATTGACTGTTCGGCACCCGCCATCATGATTGGCTATGCAGTCGGGCGGCTGGGGTGCCATCTGTCGGGCGATGGCTGCTGGGGGATTGTCAATATGCTGTCGCAACCGGAATGGCTCTCGTGGCTGCCCGACTGGCTTTGGGCCTTCAGGTATCCGCACAACGTGATTAACCATGGCATAGCTATCGCCGGGTGCAGCGGACCCCACTGCAGGATCCTTGCCGAACCGGTATTTCCGACTTCGCTGTATGAATCCATTTTGTCCACTTTTTTCTTCATCATCCTCTGGATCATGCGCAAACGGATCAATGCACCGGTTGTCCTTTTTGGCCTGTTCATGGTCCTCTATGGAACTGAGCGCCTCTTCATAGAACAAATCAGGATAAACAACAAATATGATTTGTTCGGAATGCAATTATCCCAGGCTGAAATGATCTCTGCATTAATGATCCTCGCAGGTATTGTTGTGATGGCTTACTTCCACAGACGCAGGCAGAGTTCACCGGAGGAGATTGAGATTACTGGTCTAAATAATAATTGATTTTATTTTGAACAAAATGTCGATTTATGTTCATTTTGTACTATTTTTGTATCACATGTCAGTATGTCTGAACATTCGTACAAAGTAATCTTAAACCCATCAATCATGAAAACAACATTTACCCTTAAACACATTGGAAAAACCAAAATGACAACCTTCCTCACCCTGGCAGGCATTTTGTTTGTTATTTCCGTTTTGCTGATCGGATGCTACCAGTTCAGGTCGATCGACCAGCCGGCTACAGGTTATACGAACAGCTATTTTGACGTCCCGATCGTTGCAGAGCGTGACGAGGATCCGGGTCTGACCGAGGCCGACTGGGCGAATGAACTGCGCAATATCGGCCTTTTCGGGGTCATGGTCCCGGATGGATGGATTGTTGATGACAACATCCCCTACACCATCGTTTCGAAAAATGCCAGCCTGTCCAACACAGGATTCCTGGTTTACAATGCCGCCCACACGCAAACCCTTCAGGACACGATTCCAGCCCTGCCCGGCTATCATTGGTGGGGCGCCATCACCGACAGGATTGCCGAACTGACCTCACTCGACAGTTTGTATTTCACTCCGCGGATCAGGACCAACAACCAGAGCGGCACCTTTTTCCTGAGATATGCCATTGGTGATAAAGACTACTGGGACCGCAACCCGGCCGACCAGTACAACTATGGCGGCGGACTTTCGGATCCCATCCAGATCGTCATTTCGCATGGCGTTGGTACGGCAGAGCTTTTAAGTGAAGCAAATGTATCGATGTACCCGAACCCGACCGGTGGGATGTTGCATGTAAATCTTTCGAAATACAAATCGGAAGTAATTGCGATGAAGGTCCTCAGCATGGAGGGAAAGATTGTGAAAACAGAGGAAATCCTAAGCAGTTCCAGCACGTTCAACCTGGCGGACCTCCCAAAAGGTTTGTATTTCGTGGAACTCAGTAATGGAATGCACAAATCACGCACCAAGATACTGCTGCGGTGAGTTTTTCAATTGATCACAAAAGCAGCCTTCCGTTACATGCCCAGGTGGAAAACCTGCTCCGCGAGCTTATCGCTTCGGATGAATACCAGAAAGGGAAGTTCCTTCCGAACGAAATAAGCCTGGCAAAGCAACTGGGAATTTCCCGGAATACCGTGAGGCAGGCTACAAATAAACTGGTGTACGAAGGGCTCCTGGTCCGAAAGAAGGGTGTTGGCACCAAAGCGGCCGGTTACAGTGTTGATACCCGAATCAATAACTGGATGAGCTTCACACAGGAGATGCAGTCGAAGGGTATCGAGATCAGGAACTTTGAAATTTCCACCGAGTGGATTCCAGCCAGTGAGGAGATAGCCCTGTTTTTCGGTATTCCGGCAGGAAAGGAAATATTAAAAATGACGCGGTTGCGCGGCCGGAAAGAGTACCCGTTTGTCTACTTCATATCCTACTTTCATCCGATGGTAGGTCTTACCGGGAATGAAGACTTTTCGAAGCCCTTGTATGAAATTCTTGAAAAGGAGCATTCAGTTGTTGCTAAGCTTTCCAAGGAAGAGATTTCTGCAAGGGCTGCCGACAAATTCCTGGCGCAAAAGCTGAACATCAATACCGGCGATCCGATCCTGAAGCGGAAACGGTTTGTTTTCGATCCCGGAAGCCGGCCCATTGAATACAACATCGGCTATTACCGGGCCGACAGTTTTGTCTACACCATCGAAAGTGAACGTGATGTGTAACACATCAATGACCGGGGTGTGTTACACATCATTGACCGGGATGGGTATTAAATATGACCACTGAAAGCCGAATAATTGATAAAAGACTAAATGATGATCAAGATGAACAGACCCGTACTCTTTCTGCTGCTGTTCTTACCTTTGGCGGTATGGGGTCAGCAGAGAATCATAACCGGCACCGTTACCGATGCGGCTGATGGAACAACGTTACCGGGGGTTACCATCCTGGAGAAAGGAACCGCCAATGGCACCACCACCGATGCAAAGGGAAACTTCACCCTTAAAATAAATGAAAGTTCGAAGTTTCTCATCTTTTCCTTTATCGGAATGAGAACGATAGAGATGCCGGTGAAAGAGTCGGGTGTGATGCATGTTAAAATGGAGGCCGCAAACACGACCCTCGACGAGGTTGTTGTGGTTGGTTATGGCGCCGTAAAAAAGAGTGACCTTACGGGATCTGTTTCAAGCATCAGGGAGGAGGACCTGAAAAAAATCCCAGTCAATTCCCTGGACCAGGGAATACAGGGGAAGGTTACGGGTGTTCAGGTCACACAGTTGTCGTCGCAACCAGGTGGCGCTACGATGGTCAGGATTCGCGGAGGAAACTCCATCATGGCAGGGAATGAGCCCCTGTATGTAATAGACGGAGTGCTGGTAGAGAGCCAGGTTGACCTGTCGTGGATCGGTTCGCCTGCACAGAACGGACTCAGCTCGATCAACCCGAGTGACATCGAGTCGATGGAGATCCTCAAGGACGCGTCGGCAACCTCGATATACGGGGCTAAAGGGGCCAACGGGGTGGTGCTGATTACCACGAAAAAAGGAAAATCGGGAAAGGACAACATCACCTTCGATACCTATTTCGGAATGCAGGTAAAGGCACAAAACATCAACGTGATGAATGCCACTGACTTTGCCAAACTGTATAATGAAGCAGGCTTCAATGCCGACTCCTCCTATGTGCCACTCTACCCGAACCCCGACAGCCTGGGGCAGGGAACAGACTGGCAATCGGAAATTTACCGGAATGCGCCGATCCAGAACTACCAGGTGAGTTTCTCGGGTGCCAATGATAAGACAACCTACGCCTTAAGCATCGGGTATTACAACCAGCAGGGAATCATTTACGGGTCTGACTTCAAGCGTTATTCCATCAGGGCAAACCTGGACCGGAAAATGAACAAAAAGCTCAGTGGCGGGACCAACCTGAGCTATACTCAAACAAATGCCAACACGGTTCCCACCGACACTCCCGGTGGATTCTTCCCTGGCGTGGTGAATACGGCGCTGATCTTTAATCCGGCCCTGCCGGTTTATGATTCAACCGGGCAGTACACGCTTACTGACCCCAATGCGGATGCCTGGCTTGACAATCCGGTAGCGGTTACGCACGATGTGGACGCGGTGGATAAGGTTAACCGGTTCCTCGGGAATATCTACCTTGAATATTCAATCTTTCAGGATCTGAAGTTCAGGACCAATTTCGGAGCGGACCTTTACCACTCGGTGCAGGACATGTACACGCCACGCTACATATACTCCGGTTCGTTCAACGACGGACAGGCCCGGTTTGCCACCACCGACCTCCAGAATTACATTTTCGACAATACGCTTACCTATAACAAGATCTGGAATAAAATTCACAAATTCAATGCAATGGCCGGATTCTCCTACCAGAATACCACCTCCCGCACCTTTATTGACATTGCGACCGGGTTCCCAAACGACATACTGGGATATTACGGCATTCAAAATGCAACCAATATGCCGACCATCTATGCATCGTTCAGTGAATCGGCTACAGTATCCTATTTAGCGAGGGTCAATTACATCCTGAAGGACAGGTATCTTTTCACGGTTACCTGCCGTGTTGATGGTTCCTCAAAATTTGGGCCCAATAACCGTTATGCCACATTTCCTTCGGCTGCGGTGGCCTGGCGTTTGTCGGAAGAAAATTTCCTGAAAGAAGTTAACTGGCTCTCAAACCTGAAATTGCGCATGAGTTATGGCCTGAGCGGGAATGACCGTATTGCAAACTATGCATTCATCCGAACCATTTCATCGTCAATTTATTATTTCAATAACTCCTTCCCGGGTAGTGGATTTGCCCCCGATAATCCGGGGAACAACAACCTGAAATGGGAGACCACCGCCCAGTTTGACATCGGGCTTGACATCGGATTGGTGAATGGCCGGATCGCCGCCACCATTGACTATTACAATAAAATGACCTCAGATCTGCTCTATTATTCAAACCTGCCCTGGACAACCGGGTACACCTCCTACCTGAACAATATCGGAAAACTCAGGAACAGCGGGATGGAGTTGGCATTGAATACACAAAATTTCGTGAAGGCCTTCAAATGGAACAGTTCACTGAATTTGTCCATCAACAGAAATCTTGTTACCGACCTTAATGGTTCGGAGCTTTACATCAACAACGACACCTACAAGCTGAAACTCGGGAATTGGGCGGTCATCAGGGAAGGTGAATCGATGGGTAGTTTCTACGGACTTGTTTCCGACGGGATCTGGCAAACCTCAGAAGCAGCCACTGCCGCGAAGTACGGGGCCCAGCCGGGCGATTTCAAGTATGTTGACCAGAACAACGACGGAAAGATCAATTCGGAGGATTGCGGGATCATCGGGAATGCGCTGCCGGATTTCAACTGGGGTTTCACCAACACCTTCTCGTTTAAAAACTTCACCCTCGACATCTTCCTGCAGGGAAGCCAGGGGAACCAGATCCTGAACAGTAACCGTTTTGAACTCGAATCGGGGAATGGCCTGTCGAATGCCTCAGTCGACCTGCTCAACCGGTGGACACCTGAAAATCCAAGCAATGTTTATCCGCGGGCAAACCGGAACGCCGACTACCTTCACATGTCGGACCGGTATCTGGAGGATGGCTCTTATGTGCGCTTAAAGACCATAACGTTGTCGTATGAACTGCCTGAGAAGGCGGTAAATGCACTGAAAATGACCAAAATAAAGTTCTATGTTACCGCACAGAATCTGCTCACGTTCACAAAGTACACCGGGTTTGATCCGGAGGTTGGTTCATTTGGCATGGACAACACAAGGCTGGGGTACGATTTCGGCTCTTACCCTTCCGTGAAGACATATATCATCGGCGCAACCATTACATTTTAGGCATCAACGAACAAAAAATACCAGGCTATGAAAAATATATTGTCAACCTTCAGTCTTATCCTGATTCTGGCAGCCACTTCCTGCACCAAGGAACTGGACCAGGAGCCGCATCAGATATACTACGACAATTACTACCAGA
>CAYHCQ010000097.1:0-13351 GCA_964355115.1 uncultured Prolixibacteraceae bacterium
ATGGCCAGTGCCAGCTCTGATGCCTTGTGGTACCCGATATAAGGCAGCAATGCAGTGGTTATGGCCGGACTCCGGTAAAGCTGTTCCGCGGAAGCTGTTCCGTTTATGATCAGTCCCCCGAACAGGTTTTTTTTCAGTGTGCGGTCACATGCGATCAGTAGTTTAATGCTGTCAAGCAGGGCATGACCGATGGCCGGCAGGTAGGCATTGAGTTCGAGACACCCCTGGCCGCACAGCGATGAGATCAGCTGGTCGTTGGCATAGATGGTATGGGCCGAACTGATAACAAACTCGGGGATGACCGGGTTGACCTTACCGGGCATGATGGAGCTGCCGGCCTGGCATTGGGGGAGAACCAGGGTATGAGGGGAGGAGGGTGAAAGGGTAAGAGGGTGAGAGGGTGAGAGGGTAAGAGGGTGAGAGGGAAGGAGGGGATGAGGGTTTGCGATGTCGGAGGCCAGGAGCCGGAGGTCGGAGACCATCTTTTCGAGGTTAACAGCGTGGGCTTTGAGGGTGGCATGTACCTCAACGAAAGAGTCGAGGTTGCTGGTGGCATCGGCCAGGTTTTCGCTGCGGGCGACAGGCAGACCGGCAAGCTGCTGCAGGTGGCCAATGGCTTCCATGATAAAATAGCGGGGAACCGCCATCCCGGAGCCGGTGGCACCGCCGCCAAGATTGACAAGCTTGATCCGTTCGAAGCATTTTGAAACCCTCCACCAGTCACGTGAAAGGGCTTCGCTGTAGGTGCTGAAAAGTTTGCCGAACGAGGAGGGAACGGCCTCCTGCATCTGGGTATAGCCGATCCGCAGGTCGCCCTGGTGACTGGCTTCACATTGTTCAACCACAAATCTCAGTTCGTTGATGGCTGTCTCGAGATCATTCAGCAGAAACATCGTCGCCACCTTCAGGGCAGTCGGCACGACATCGTTTGTCGACTGGTAAATATTTGCTTGCTCGATGGGATCGATGAACTCATAATCCCCGGGCTTCTTACCCATGCTCACAAGGGCCACATTGGCGATGATCTCATTCACATTCATGTTGATGCTCGTGCCGGCTCCGCCCGAAATAGCCGGTACAATAAAGGAGTCGAAGTGCTCCCCTGCGGCAACTTCGGAGGCGGCGTTAATAAGGTGACGCATGACGGGTGACGCGGGAGGCGTGACAAGTGACGCGGGACGCGTGACGGGTGATGGATTTCCGAATTTTTCAGAAAGGGCCTTTTCGTATTCTTCGGCGGTGATGTAGCATGCTTTTTTTACCAGCCCCATCGCTTTGTACCACTCTGGATGAAAGCGGGTTGTGTCGGGGAAATTTTCCCGTGCCCGTGCGGCATGTATTCCATAAAGGGCCTCATCGGGAATCTCCATCTCACCGATAAAATCAATTTCCTTGCGCATGACTGAACTCCTTACAATTGATGACATTGTTACTTAACCTGCCAGATTACAGACAGCTTGAGGGGTTAGGTAGTTCTCCTAACAGAAATTTTGTAATTTTACACAAAAATAAGAAAACCACTGGATGGTGAAAAAGTTACTTGTCATACTTGTACTTCTTCTGTTCACGGTAAAGCTGAATGCACAGATCGACAACCAGTTCTGGTTTGTGGCCCCCAACGTCTCCTCGCAGCACGGCGACAATCCGATCTTCATCCGCCTGTCGAGCATGAACGATCCTGTCAACTTTCAGCTGACCATGCCGGCCGACCCCTCCTTTGTGCCGATCACCGGTTCGATCGGCCCCAATGCCACGTTCTCGATTCCGCTTACGGCGTTCAAGGCACAGATTGAAAATTCCCCGTCCGACCAGGTTAACACCAAGGGCCTGTTCCTCACCACCGATAACCTGGTGACTGCCTATTATGAGGTGGCCCATACCAACAATCCGGCTATTTACTCTTTCAAAGGCCAGAACGGACTCGGGACGGAATTTTATATTGTCTCGCAGAACGTATTTCCCAACAAAAATACGGTTACTGATGCTTATGAGACTTTCGAAATTGTTGCTACTGAGGACAATACAACGATTACAATAACACCCACCGACGACCTCCTGGCGACTCATCTGCCGAACGTTCCATTCAATATCGTTTTAAACAGCGGGGAGACCTACAGCGCCCGATCGATCCACCAGGGAGCTAACTATACCCTGGCGGGTTCCCATATTGTTTCCGACAAGCCCATCGCGGTAACCTGGATGGATGATTCCATAGTAACCGGAGGCTGGGATGAGGTGGGCGATCAGATTGTGCCAGTCTCTATCATCGGAACCGAGTACATCGCCATCAAGGGCTATGCGAATAACTCTGCCAGCGATAATGAAGAACATGTTTTTATTGTTGGGACCACCAACAGTACCGGATTGACCATCGACGGGACCTTCATCCAGAATATAAACGCCGGGGAGCTATATGATCACCCTATTCCCACTGGCTCTGCCACGGCATACATCCAGACCACTGCCCCTGCCTATGTCATGCACCTTTCTGGATTCCCGGGTGAATGCGGGGCCTCCCTCCTGCCTCAGATCTTCTGCACAGGATCGCGACAGATCGGATTTTACCGCACCGGGACGGGAAATTTTTCACTTATGATATTGACCCTGGCCGGAAATGAGGGGGCGTTTCTCATGGACGGCTCAGCAACCGTGATCCAGGCAACTGATTTTTTACCCGTGCCCGGAACCGGAGGACTTTGGGTCTATTGCCGAAAAGCATTGACCACGGCTTTACTGCCTTTAGGGTCACATCTGCTCACCAATTCATTGGGCAAGTTTCACCTCGGCATTATTAATATGCTTGGCGGCAGCGCTGAATATGGGTATTTCAGCTATTTCAGCAGCATCAACATCGGGGTCGATCAGACCCTCTGCCCCGGCACCACCACCACACTGAATGGCGGGGAGGACTGGACCACCTACCTTTGGGAGGTTGAGATCGCAGGCGTCTGGACACCGACAGGGGGAAACACACAGTACCTTGTTGTTTCAACAGCCGGCCATTACCGCTGCAGTGTCACTGGCCAGAACTGCGCACTTCAGGACGATGTCAACATCTATTACTCCCCTGTTTTTGAACCAGATATCACCGGGCCGGCTACCTTGTGCGGACCGACACCTAACATCACCTATACAGCTACTTCCAATTTTTCACCCTATGCCTGGAGTCTTACCGGCGGGACGGTAACCAGCGGCCAGGGAACCCCTTCGATAACGGTCGACTGGACCTTCAGCGGGAACCATACCATCACCCTGAATTGTACGAACTCTTACGGTTGTGCTGTCCAGAAGACATACCCGGTGACCGTTTACCCGGCCAATGTCGTAACGCTTAATCCCTATTCCCCTACCTGTTCAAACATCCCTCCCTTTCTCCTCACAGGAGGTTCTCCCGCCGGCGGTGTATATTCGGGAACCGGCGTCCTTCCTGGTGATATTTTTGATCCATCTTCAGGCAACGGGGACCATACAATAACCTATACCTTCACCGATGCAAACAATTGTACAGCATCCGACTCCAAAACGCTCACAGTAAATCCTGCACCCGTGGTTGCCTTAGCCCCGTTCTCCCCGGTTTGCAACTCCCTACCACCGTTTCCCCTCACAGGCGGCACCCCGGCCGGTGGGTTGTATTCGGGAACCGGGGTGCTTCCCGGTAACATATTTGATCCCTCATCCGGCGACGGTCCGCACCCGATCACCTACACCTACAACGACGCAAACGGTTGCATAGCATCCGATCAAAAAATCCTTGAGGTGAATCCCACTCCGGTGGTTACCCTGGCGCCATTCGCTCCGGTTTGCAATTCTGTTCCTCAGTTTTTACTCATAGGGGGCACACCGCTGGGCGGAACCTATTCAGGAACCGGGGTACTTCCGGGGAACATTTTCGACCCTGCTTCCGGCGACGGGCCCCACCCGATCACCTACACGGTTACCAACATTTTCAACTGCAGCGCCTCCGACACCAAAACATTGACCGTTAACCCGACCCCGGTGGTTACCTTAAGTGCACTAGCCCCGGTCTGCATCTCTCTTCCTCCATATGTACTCACCGGTGGAGCTCCGGCAGGCGGTCAATATTCGGGAACCGGTGTCGACACCCCAACCGGAATTTTCAGCCCGCTTCTTGCCCCGGCCGGCAGCCAGATCACTTACACTGTAACGAACTCCTTCAACTGCACCAGCTTTTCCCAGCAGTTCCAGCAGGTGATCCCGATGCCCACTTCCCAGGGTACGGTGACCGGGGACACCCCCGTTTGCCAGGGCGATATGGGAAGTTCCTACACCCTTCTGAACCCCGATCCGCTGGCGACCTCCTTCATCTGGAGCCTCACGCCGGTTTCGGCGGGAACGGTAACCGGCACCGGACCTGCCTGCACAGTCGACTGGAGCCCGGCCTATTCGGGAAATGTGCTGCTCCGCTTCCAGGCCGTTTCCGGATGTGGCGCAAGCAACCTCTCGCCGGGATTAACCATCCTGGTCAAACCGGTTCCCGTGGTCACGCTCACAGCATGTAACGACCTGAAGACAACAAAAAACGGCAAACCCATCGTACTGAAGGGCGGTCAGCCCCTCGGAATCATGGGCATTTATGAAGGCACCGGAGTGCATGAATCACCTGCCGGAAGCGGCCGTTTTGTATTCGACCCGGCCGACATCATGGTGTTTCCAATGGCATCGGGCAACCCTTACACCATCACCTACCGCTATACTAACTCCCTTGGTTGCGATGCGTCCGCCACTGAGGATATCAGGGTCTACCCGTCGAATGCAAATCAGCCCTGCCAGGTATCCCCCCTGAGCGACATACGCGACGCACAAAGCTATCCGACATTCAGAAGCGGAAGCGGGGCCAATCAGAACTGCTGGATGGCGAAAAACCTGAACTACGGAACCGCCATTTCCGGTGCCACCGTGCAAACCGACAACTGCACCTTCGAGAAGTATTGCCAAAATGATGTGTTCGGTCAATGCAACCAGAACGGCGGGTTGTACCAATGGAATGAATTGATGCATTACGGCGCTGCAGAAGGCGACCAGGGGCTTTGTCCGCCCGGCTGGCATGTCGCCACAAAAACCGAATGGGACCTGCTCATCACCGATAACCAGGATGTTGGACAGGCCGGCAGTTACCTGAAAGATATGGCGACTGCCTCGGGTTTTCATGGAATCACCGGTGGTCTTTTATATCTGAACCAGACCTGGTCTTTTACCGGCGGCGCCATAACCGGGTCGATGTTCTGGACCTCCCATCCTGTCACCTCTGTCACTGCCCGTGCCAACGGGATCAATTCATTCAATCCCAGCGTTTCCAGCTACAATTCGAACACGGCAAATGCCTTTTCGGTAAGATGTGTCAAGGACTGATGCCGGATGCGGGATGCAGGATGACGGATGATGATCACTTGCTCACTTGTTTACTTTCATTTTTCAGGCAACTTTTATGCAGCTTTTGTGGTCTGTTATTAGTATGCCTTTCAAAGTCATAAGAAACTTTGCTGATATGCTTTGTTAGGTGGAGAAAAAATTTGTATTTTAGCAACTTGAACTAAATCTGTCATTCCGAATCATGGGAATAAATTTACTCCTGAGAAAGTTCACAATCCTTCTTTCCATCCTCCTCAGCATGACGGCCGCAATGGCCTTTCCTGAAGGGTCGAAGGAGTTGTACATCGGCACCCATGAGGTCTGGCTGTTTTCATGTAACGATGCAGTCGGCCAATGCAATAACGGAGGACCCCGCACCCGGTTTGCATCGTATGACGGTCCTGAAAACGACCGGCTTTATTTCATCAAATTAAACAGCACCGAAACCATCTACCTTGGTTTCAACGGCAGTATCAATACGCCGAACAACAACAATGCCCACATCGTATTCAGAATAAAAAACCTGGCAGGGACCATTGTTTATCCGGAGACGAGCCTGCCGACAACCGGAACCGGCTATATCCCTTCAATCAACGAAGCCCGGGTAGGTCCGAACCAGATTTACGTTTCGGGTGGCTATACGGCCATCAATTTTCATCCCGCCGATACAGGCATTTTTTATATCGAATGGACAAGAAAGCTTAACAGCAACGGGAATATCGATCTTGGCGGGATAGCAATGGACCTCATCGATGTTACGGTTTATGACACGGTTGCCTCGCTGGTTAAGCCCGGGAGACTCTACTCCAAATCGTGGCAATTCCAGGAGAACAACAACTGTTCAGGAAAAACCTATGTCTATTCTGTCGACAGCATCATCACATCCTGCCAGTTCGACAATATGCAGGGGGGTATCTGGGTTCAGTTCTGCAACCAGTGGGGATGCGCCAACACCGGGAATTTCACCCTCGACCGGAAGTCGAAGAACACGCAATCACTCCTTCCCCAGTTCAGGATCTTTGTGAACAATCCCGACCCTGTTCTGTTTCCTCCCGCAGTCACTCTCGGTCAGATCGTGCCGCCCGACCCCTATGGCATCCAGGACTGCAACACCGGAAATATCGTCTTCCATGTGAATGTTGATAAACCGGGAAATGTCGCCATCACCCTTGATTTCAGCGGCATATACGTGACACGGATATTAAACCAGAACGTTGTGGTCGGCCAGAATACAATCACCTGGGACGGCCTCGACGGAACGCTTCCTACCGGGGTACCTGTGCCCAACGGGGTGAATGTGACCTTTACGGTTCAGTATATCAACGGGCTCACCAATTTGCCCTTTTATGATGTGGAGAAGAACCCGAACGGTTTTACGATTGCCATGGTCAACCCGCCCGGTTCGGCTCCCTTTGTTTTCTGGGACGATACCGGCGTCGGAGGGGGTTCGAATCTGACAGGTTGCCAGAGTCCTCCCGGATGTCATACATGGGCGGGCTTCGGCCAGGGATTCGGGAACCTGAAAACCATCAACACCTGGTGGTATAATGTTTCTGCAACCACAGTTCCGATCACGATCGAGGAGTGGCGTAAGCCCGGAACACTCGTCTTCAACCAGAGCCCCCCGCAAACCTACTGTGCCGGAGCCTCCGGAATTGTTTTTTCCGTTTCAACCGACCTCAACACTTCCCAATACCATTGGGGATTCACAGGTGCAGGGGCTGTGATCACGCAACTCCTTCCTTCGGATCCCTTTATCAGCGTGAATTTTACAGTTCCCACCACGGGAAACATCACAGTTTACGGATCCAATACCAACTGCATTGACCCAAGCGCCTCAGTGAGTCTCCCTGTTACCATAAATCCCATTCCGACAGCGGATGCTGTACCAAACCAGATTTTATGTCACAACGCCAGCACCGTGGCTGTGAATTTCAGCGGAACAGTTCCGGGAACGGTTTACACCTGGTTCAATTCAAACACAACCATCGGACTGGCTCCCAGCGGAGCGGGCAACATCGCCTCCTTTGTTGCGATAAACAGTACTTCGGCACCAATTACTGCCATGATCACAGTTACCCCGGCATATACGGCCGCCGGAGTGACCTGTACCGGGACCCCCGTTCCCTTCACAATCACCGTAAACCCTATGCCTACCGTGAACAACATACCCAACCAGGGGGTATGCCATGGCGCCGCGACGGCAGCGGTAACCTTCACAGGTTTCGTGCCCGGTACGATCTTCACCTGGGCAAACGACAACGCCTCCATCGGGCTTACGGGGACCGGCACAGGCGACATTGCCTCCTTCACAGCAACCAACACAACAAGTGCACCTGTATTAGCAAACATCACGGTAACACCTGAGTATGCCAATGGGGGTGTGACCTGTACCGGCAGCCCGATCACTTTCAAGATCAATGTTTATCCTATTCCCACTGTGGATGCGGTTGCAAACCAGACGCTCTGCAATGCAGCGCCATCAGCAATGGTTACTTTTTCGGGAAATGTGGCAGGTACGGTCTATACGTGGATGAATTCTGATATCACCATCGGCCTTGCCGGCACTGGCTCTGGCGATATTGCCTCTTTTACAGCGACAAACAGTACCAACGCTCCGGTAACTGCCACCATTACAGTAACGCCCGAATTCTCCAACTCAGGCAATACCTGCACCGGGACCTTTACCTCCTTCACAATAACAGTAAATCCGACACCTTCGGTCATCTGCGCTCCCACCCAGACCATCTGTTCGGGCAACACAACGCTGGCCACCACGTTGTCGTCGGATGTTGCCAGTGGTGTGAGCTACACCTGGACTGCATCGGCAGTGCCGCCTTCGCTCTATGGATTCAGCGCATCAGGCGCCACCCTCACGGCCATCCCGGCCGAAACCATATACAACCCGGATATCATCCAGGGTTCGGTTACCTATACCGTTACGGCACACTTCGCTTCGTGTCCCGGAACCTCAAACACCCATGTGGTGCTGGTCAACCCGAGCCCGACTGTCACACCTTCACCCATCACCCAGAACACCTGTTCGGCAAATCAGATGAGCCAGCAGATCAGCTTCACAGCCAATGTATCACCGACCACCTACACCTGGGCGGTTGACCAGGTAACAGGCCTTCTTCCCGGTTACCTCACCGGTGGCACCACCGATTTCATCCCTGCACAGACTCTGATGTTGTCGGGCCCGGCACAGGGATCGATCCGTTACATCATCACCCCCTCCTCTCAGATCGGCCTATCCTGCCCGGGATCGCCTAACTACGCCACCATAGTGGTCAACCCCCTCCCCACACCGGTTATTTCCGGAGCCATACTCACCTGCGAACTGGGGCCCAATGTAACCTACACAACCCCGAATATTGCAGGTCACTCCTATCTTTGGACAATAACCGGCGGTACAATCACCTCGGCCGCTAACCTCAATCAGATCACGGTTCAGTGGGGTTCCTACCTGGGTTCCCCCGGAACGCTCACCGTAACTGAAACCATCGATGCCTCCTTATGTGTGGTGACCTCCCCCACATACAATGTGACGCTTCAGCAGCGGCCTGTACCTACGCTCACCGGCCCGGTTACAGTCTGCAATACCTCTTTTGGTAATTTATATACCACAGAGTCATCCATGTTCCAGTACAACTGGCAGATCAGTGGTGGAACCATCACCTCAGGCGGCACGCCTGGCAGTTCAACCGCAACCGTAACCTGGACTACACCAGGAGCAGGCTTTATCGAAGTAAATTACATCAATGCACTCGGATGCCCGGGCTATCCCGCAAAAAATTTAGCCGTGCAGGTCAATCCCCTACCAGTAACCACCATTACCTCAGCTGCAGGCCCCGATTGCAACCTGCAGACACATGTTTACCAGACACCCTTCGATCTTGCCTGTACCTATACATGGTCGGCTTCATCGGGAAATGTGGTCGCAGGCCAGGGAAGTAACTCAGCCACCATCAGCTGGCTTTCGCCGGGACCCGCAGTTGTTTCAGTAACAGGAACCTATGCAGGAACTACCGGATGCACAACATCGTCGACGCTGCCCACAACTGTGTACCCCTCACCTACCCCAGCCTTTACTGCCTGTTTTGATCTTGTTACCACCCAGAATGCCAAACCCATTCAACTGAAAGGCGGATTGCCCCTTGGCGGACAATACCAGGGCAGTCCGGCCATCTCGTTTGATATTCTCACCGGGAAATACTGGTTCAATCCCGGCTCCCCGATGGTCATGCCGGGAATCCATCCTATAACCTACCATTCTCAAAACAGCTTTGGGTGTGCAAATACATCACCCCCGGTATCCATTACCCTGCTGCCGTCGAATGCCACCTTCACCTGCAACACTACTTTCACCGACCCAAGGGATGGCAAACAATACCAGACGGCCCTTCTCGCCTCCCAATGCTGGATGAAGGAGAACCTCAGGTACAGTGCACCCTCCCCATACACCAGTACCGCCTTTGCAACCCCGCAAACCGACAACTGCACTTTTGAACGGTACTGCCTTGCCGGCGATCCCGGCTGCAACTCATACGGAGCTGTATACCAATGGAGCGAAATGATGCAGTACAATGAAGATTTTGTTACCACCCGCCAGGGTTTTTGTCCGCCGGGCTGGCATGTACCCACATCCGCCGAGTGGCAGAATCTGATTGACGCCAGCCAGGGACCGGGCATCGCCGGCGGTTTACTGAAAGATATGGGAACGGTGCAGGCATTCCATGCACTGCTGGGCGGAGTAGTCTATCTCAACAGCCTTTGGTCATTTACAGCATCCGACACACCCAATGCAACATTATACTGGACATCAACCCTTGCCAACAGCAAACCTGTTGCCCGCGGACTCAATATCTTCAACCCATCTGTTTCATTGTATGAAAGTTCCAGGGCCAATGCGTTCCCGGTGAGGTGTGTGAAGGATTGATGTGCTGATGTGCTGATGTGGTGATGTGCTGATGTGCTGATGTGCTGATGTGCCGATGTGCCGATGTGCCGATGTGCTGATGTGGTTATATAATTATATATACATGAGGAAATTCTACATGCTTTTTATCCCTTCTGTCCTTCTCGTGCTTTTTTCCGGGTTAATTCATGCGCAGATTACCGGGCTATCCACCTACCGGCTTGGATGTTACGGAAGTTTTAACAATCCTTGTCTGATAAAATCATCTGCAGAATGAAATACAGTTATCTACGATCCATTCTCCTGCTGGTAATCCTTTGTTTGACCCTCTCCTCCTTTGCAGAGGGAACCAAGCAGATTATGCCGGTTGCCGGTGGTGCGGAAAAGATTCTCTGTGATGGCAACTTTGCAACATACAATAACTCTACAGGTGTTTCGATCGGAGTTGATTATCGGTTATATATCCACATTAAAGATGCCGGCGAAATAATCTATTTTGGATTTAACAGATCCAGTTTTAATTCAAGAAATTACCGGATCAAAGATCCCCTGGGCAATATCGTGGTCCCGGCAACTGCGGTTCCAACCACCGGGACAGGGTACATCGCCACGCATCCCAATGCCGTAGTAGGTCCGAACCAGATTGCCGGAAGCGGCGGCTATGATGCATTGTCGTATACAACCCTTACAACAGGAGATTATTTCATTGAATTCAGCGGAACCATTACCTTCCTTTATATCGATATCACAGTGGCAAGTCCGGCGAATACAGCCATCGACGGCCGGGTATGGGCCAAAGCCTGGCAATTTGACACAGGAACGGGCCCCGGCACATCGAATGGAACTTATTTCATATACACTGACGACGGGCTGGTAACCTCCATGGACCTTAATGGCCTACAGGGCATCACCTTTACTGTTGCCTGCAATCAGATGGGTTGCCCGGTCCCTTCTCCCGGAACAGGATATACCCGTAAGTCGGTTCCCGGAAAGCACGTGATCCCACAATATAAAATATTTTTAAACGATCCGGATATTAATGTTTATCCTACAGGCACCCTGGGAACGCTTTCAAATCTGACTGTTACATGGAACTGCAACGGAACGGCAGACATCTCCTTCGATGTTACAAAAGCCGGAGATGTAGACATTCTGCTTGATATCAATCCAGCCCCGGGAGTACAGTCGGAAGATGTGGTCATTGCGCAAGCAGTTACCCTTGGTCATAACGTTATTCTTTGGAACGGCTTGAACGGTCTGGGGGTTCAGGTTCCAAACGGGAGTACTTTCAACATCGTTGTGACCTATATTCTCGGATTGACCAACTTTCCGGTTCACGATGTTGAAGCCAATGCAAACGGACTGATCGTAAATCTGATACGACCCATCGGAGGACAGCTTCTTATGTACTGGGACGATACCAATATTACGGGGAATACTACAGGCTGCGGTTTCAGCCAGGTTCCCCCGGTGCCTACCCCTATAACGAACTATAACGGATGTCCCGGAACTACCGGATGCCATCAATGGACCTCTGTAGGTGGCAACCCGGGCCAATGCAGTTATGGCAATGAAAATACTATGAACACTTACTGGTATGCTGTATATTCAACCTATTCGTGGCCCAGTTTTATCGTACACCGGGCTCCCGGTCCTCCGCAGCAGCCTACCGGATCAAGCGAGGTTTGCGCCGGCTCCCAACAGGTAACCTACACAACTTCCAACGAGATCAGCTCTGAAAGCTATGAGTGGGAATATACTGGTACAGGTGTTACCTTCACCCCCGCAACCCCAACCGGGACAATAGCTAAGCTTGATTTTGCCCTGAATGCCACCTCAGGCAGTCTGAGAGTGAGAGGTTATAATGCACTCTGCGGATTCGGCCCCTGGAGTCCACTCGCCATCACGGTAATAACACTGCCTGTTTTAACTAACCCACTCACTGCAAGCATTTGCTCGGGACAGAATTTCCAGGCGACGCTGACATCCAACCCACCCACCACAGCTTTCGACTGGACAGTAACATGCTCACCTGAAATTATATTGCCTTGTCCTGCAGGTGGTTTACATATAAACCTGATAAATGATCCGCTCTCAATTACCGGCTTGATTCCCGGCACTGCAACCTATAACATAACCCCTGTACTTAGCAACTGCAACGGGCCTGCAAGCTCCCTGGTTGTGACAGTGAATCCACTGCCCGATGTGATTATAACGCCGGCCACCTTGTCATTATGTTCGGGTCAGGAGACCAATATTTCACTAACATCAACGATTCCATTAACCACCTTCACCTGGACAGCTGTGGGCTCATCCGTTGATGTTACCGGCTACTCCGACGGCAACGGCAACACGATCCAGCACACCCTTGTGAATACTTCGACCACCCCTCAAACCGTTATCTATGCAATAACCCCCAGTGTTAACGGTTGCTCAGCCACTGCCCCGACCACCTATACCGTAACTGTCAACCCCATCCCCCCTTTGGTTATCAGCTCCTCTACACCTGTTCTTTGTCCAGGCCAGTTTACCGTTATCAACCTCTCCTCACCAGTAAACGGGACCATCTTCAACTGGACCGCAAGCAGTTCCTCCATTCTTGTGACCGGGTACTCTAATAATACCGGGAACCTGATAGGACAGCAGATTTTCAGCACAGCCAGCACAGTTGAATCTGTTACCTATTCCATAACTCCCAGTTCCAACGGATGTTCACCATCAGCACCTACCGATTATTCGGTTACCATAAACCCGTCACCCACGGTAGCAGCGATTACTAGCCAGACTGTATGCAACCAGTCTATGACCTCTGTTGTTCTCCTGACCGGAAGTGTTGCAGGCACCGATTATATCTGGATGAACAACAACGCTTCCATCGGGCTGGCCGACAACGGTAGCGGTGATATTGCATCTTTTACAGCTACCAATCTCACCAATGCTCCGGTAACAGCCACAATCACGGTTACCCCCTACTACACAAACCTGGGTACAACATGTACAGGCACTCCCATATCCTTCACCATCACTGTGAACCCAACCGGCCAGGTCAACGATCCCACCGAC
>CAYHCQ010000098.1:0-13304 GCA_964355115.1 uncultured Prolixibacteraceae bacterium
CAATACTCCGGTAAAAATTTAAGCAGCTAACCTCCCGATGCTCAGGCATTCGTCATAAAGCAGACGGATTTTATCGCAACTCAGGTCGAGAGCTAACTTTGAAAAAATTAAATCTGTTATATATTGGTTGAAATACATTGTTTTAACATCAAGCATTGAAAAGCCCTCCCGTTGGTCTTTCGGTATCGGCAAATAATGGAGCGCTTTTGCAAAAGAAACAGTTGTCAACGATGCATTCACATGGAAGTTTATCTTGTTCTCACTCCTTGCCTGGCAATGTTCCAGTCCGGCAAAGTTCTTTGCATCGCGGAATAAAAACTCGATCTGAAACCTCTGTTTGTAATACGACAATATTTTTTCGGGACTCAGTTCCAGGTCAGTTGAGAACAGGATTGCATGACCTTTTGCATGACCATCCGTGTCGTAATGTTCGATATAAACAATCCGAACCTGTCGTTTTAAGCTAATGCTGCATACAATGCCGGAAAACACGCATGCGTCCTCATCTATGTCAAAGCAATATCTGATCCTGCGGCGATCAATGAAATTGGTGTTTACTTTGCCATCATATTGTTTGGGCCGTCCTTTTCCTTTATTTTTCGGTCCATTATACGCATATCTCAGGTTTGCATCCTGTCGGAATTTACAAATGACATGCAGCTGCGAGTTGGCTGTAATTCCATTGATAAACTTTTCCTTTGCAAAATATCCGTCGACTGCAAGATATGTAATGTTCAATTTCTTAGCCTCGCCTGCACGGTTTAAAATGACACCCAGATGATGGTCGATCGAACTTTCTTCATGATTCGTTCCTTTTGGGATCAGTGGCGTCTGGATCGCTTCAAGAGAGAAAGCTGTTCCATTGGCGATATCAACAACGGCAAGAGATCCGATCTCAATACCTCGTTTTACTGTTTGGGCAGTACCACTCCAAAACCTTCCAATGTGAGGTGTTTTCTTACCGCTTTTAGAAAGGTAGGAGGGGTCGTAAGCCATAATCAACTCCTGGGAACAATTAGCCAGAATAAGTTCGGTATTGAATCCAGCCCAGTCAAATGGTTGTTCCATCTGGTTGCGGTAGGTCTTCTCATTATACTGTCCGTACCTTGCAATGTTAATAAAGTTGTATTTGCCCCGGAGCCCCATGTAAAGGATAAAAAGATGTTGAATAAATTTCTGTCTCGGTTTGGTGGTTTTGCCAATCTTTGCTATTATTGCAGTGATAAGGCTTTCGGCTTTATTGAGAAGCATCTTGGTTTGGAGTTTTCGAACACTACAAAGCAGATGCTTTTCTTTTTTGGCTTCAGCCCGTCATGCGGGTTTTTACGAACAGGTCATTGTTAAATTCATTTTAAAAAGTTACCGGAGTATTGCTTGAGGAACTTCAGTTTTCTGTTCAAATGCCTCATGATTATAAACAAGGGAGTAATATCTACCCACATATTCATTGGGCTCCAACAACCGATGCTACCACAAATCGCGTTGAGTGGGTGTTGGAATATCAGTGGGTCAACCTTGGTGGTACATATGCAGCAACTACAGCAGATCAAATATCAGGCTATCTAGTAGTTGGTGATGTTGGTTCTCCTACAGAAACTATTAGTGCACGTGAACATACAATAACTCCGATGGGATCAGGCGGGATCACAGGATTAGATAAAAATATTAGCAGCGTTTTAATGTGTAGGTTGTATCGGAACGGAACTGGAAGTAATGATACATATACTAGTTCAGCAGCACTGCTTTCCTTGGACTTACATTATGAAATAGATTCGTTTGGAAGTTCAAGTGAATATACAAAGTAATTCTATGAAAAAGCACGTTCTGATTTTAGTGTGTTTTGTTGGTTCATTGGGTTCCGGTGCCCAACAGATCAATATTGGTTCAGGAGCCAAAATGGTCATCGGAGCAGGGGCAACCGTGAGTGTTGGGACTGCAGCATCTTCAGGGACAGTCACCAACACAGATAATGCCGGATTGGTGATCCAATCCACCTCCTCCGGCACCGGGTCGCTGATCTGCGGAGGGACACCGAATGCGACAGTGCAGCGGTATTTGACAGATAATATGTGGCATACAGTCACTCCATCAACCATAGGGATTACAGCCAATACTTTTTACTGGAGTGATGCGCCCAAAGCCTGGTTGATGTATCATACGGAGTCAACAAATGAATTCACCCCTAACACAAGTTTATCTACCAGCATGCCAGTCGGACAGGGGTGGTTTGTTTGGCTGGATGACAATACCAAATCGGATGCAACAGCCTCGATGGCTGGGCCACTTCAATCCGCGGATCTTCCGGTAACACTAGCCTGTAGTGGTAGTGGAATTGATCAGGGATGGAACCTGATTGGCAATCCCTTCCCCTGTTCCATGGATCGGGATGAAGGGAGTTGGGGAACCAATACTAGTGGAGCTGTGTATGTTTGGGTGAATGGTGATGATGACTACCGTTATTATACTTCTGGTTCAGGTGGGACTCTCACTGGTGGGATTATTCCAATCGGACAGGGGTTTTTTGTTAAATCATCCAGTGCCGGAAGTTTTTTAATTCCAAAGGCAGCACGGGGTCATAGTTCTCAATCATTTTACAAGTCGTTTGATGGTATGGAGAAACCTTTTGTCAGACTGGATTTGACAACCGGCATTTATAGAACAGTTGCTTTTGTTGGGTTTCCCCAAGAGGGAACTTCCGAATTTGATGACAATTTTGATGTGGACAGATTGTATGGATCTTTGGAAACCCCTCAGATGATAATTCCCGAAGGCGACAGGAATCTATGTATTAATGCAGCTGCACCATTAACTGACAACGAAATTCGTATAATCCCCTTGCTCGTGAAGTTTTTTATAGATGGGACTTATGATCTGGCCATTTCAGATCTGGATCACTTGCCCGGCGTGGAAATTTTGCTGGAAGACCTACTTCTTGGATCGTTTCACGATATGGTGAAAGAGAATTCCTACCAGTTTCAGGCAAGCCAGGGTGATAGCCCGGATAGGTTCTTATTGCACTTTAAAGCTAATCCCTATGGCGTGGATGATTTAGGAATAGTCGACAACGATAACCTTTCAATTTATTCGTGGGGGAATACCGTGTACGTTCGGTCAATTGGTGATGCTGTTAACCATGAAGGCATATTGAGATTGTTTGATCTTTCCGGAAGAATGATTCAAGAAGAATTAATCAGTAAAGGAGAGCTAGCTAGTTTCAATGTCATACTTACAAATACATATTTGATTGCGCGGGTGATCAAAGACAGTTCAGTTAAATCAGCGAAAGTATATATCAATTAAAGCGGATGTCCATGAAAAAATTTAGTCGCAATTTACTCAGAATTCTAGCCCTTATTTGTTTCATCGGATTATCCTATTCATCATTTTCCGACGGCCCCCCGCCACCTCCTCCCGGTAGTGGCGGTGCAGGTGGAACAGACGGAACCCGCAACGGCGCCCCCATCGACGGCGGCCTCGGTATCCTTCTGGCCATGGGTGCGATGTATGGTGGGAAGAAACTCTACCAGGCCAGGAAAGAAAAGAAGGAAGTGGAGGCACCCAACGAGTAGTAAAGATTCGGTCAAATGTAAACTGGCAAAATCTAAAATGGTAAAATTGAATCCATTTTGGATTTTGCCATTTTGCATGTTACCATTTTGCATCTTTCCATTTACGAACAATAATATTTACTTTTTGGGGTGTTCGTGATTGCTTCGCAATTTACATTTGAATCTACGTCAGGTATGAAAATGCTAGTCGGCTAATGTTTGCCGTTAATATTGAAATATGAGCAGGTTTGTAAAAATTCAACTGTTTGCCCTCCTCCTCTTCCTGGCATGGGCATCTTTCCCGGCTGCTTTTGCAACAAATCCCGGGGATTCCTTGAATACCAGCAACCCGGCTTCTGTCAAACCCGTCTCGGTAGTTAATCCAACTGCATGGATCAGCGATTGTTACAACCGCCTCAATGGCATCTACCTCTACCAGGCTGGCCTGGATTTCGATACAGCGAAAATGTTCGCCGGCATCCGGCAACATGAAAAGGTGATAAGGATCCTGAAGAAGGACTTTTATGATAATAAAAACACCCTGAGTCTCAGGTCGGTATTTAACCTGAAAATGCGGGTGGCCGAAATCCTTTCGGATGTAAGAAAATGGCAGCAAAAGATCCATACCGTCAACGAGGCTCTGGTTGTTAAGACACATGAAATCCTGCTTATTAAAACGGAGATTGAACTCTTCAGGCGTGAGTCGGACAGCATCTTCAGGGCCAATTTCGATGATGCTGTAAATCTTCTTGCCCAGCGTCAGCGAAATGGCGAAACCGCCATTGTGCATGCCATGAAAAAAAATACTGGCATCGAAAACAGCCTGATGGAGATCGATCTCATGGTATACCTCTTTTATGCCGATATCAATACCCTTCACAAGGATAAGGAACAATCGTTACTGTCGAGGGAATTACCCCCGGTATGGAGATCTTCGCCTGCTGTTTATCCCAAAGGCATCGGCGAAGTCGTGGTGGCAAGTTTTAAACAAACTCTGGAATCCCTGGAGTATTACGGTGAGATGTCACTGTGGAGGATAATCATTTTCCGCGCACTGATCTTCATCCTCTGCCTCATACCGATCAAGATTTTTAATGACGAACTGCGGAAAAAGAATATCCTGGATGCCATCCCTTTGGTGTTCCTGGATAAATTTCCGAAAACAGCCTCGCTGATCATGGGGCTGGCTCTTGCCCCTTTTGTTTTCGTTCACCCTCCGCATGCATTCATGGAGTTCATCCTGATCGGTCTTACATTTACTACTACGATGCTGATCTTCAAACTTTATCCAAAGATCAATAAGGTTCTAATGGCCTCCCTCATTGCAGCTTTCCTTATTCTGTACCTGATAAATTTCTTTGTCACACCTACATTTATCGGCCGGCTGATCTATTCCTCCTCCATCCTTTTACTTATCCCTCTTTACAGGCTCTATAAGCAGCTGCCGGAATTCGGGCTGCGTTACTATAAAGAGGTCAGAATCCTACTTTACTTCCTTGCCATTCATCTCGTTACAGGATGGTTCTTCGAAATCTGGGGCAATTATACCCTGGGAAGGTCAATAATCCTTGCAGCATTCAGCCTGCTGGTCATCATCATGATCGTTAGGGTTACAATCTGCACACTGATCGATTACCTCGGAATAATCGCCTACTTCCTCAACCAGCGGATGAAAACCGTCAAGATCAATGCAGTCTACCTTCAGCAGAAGATCCGGCCCATGTTGTTGTTGCTGTCTGTTCTGTTCATCGTTACAGCATACCTGTTCAACATGAATGTGATGGAGCTGGTCGACAGGGCAGTTACAGGTTTCCTAACATCCCCCAGGCAGATAGGAAGCACCACCTTTACTGTGATGAGTATACTGCTCTTTTTTCTTTCCGTAATCCTGGCTTTCTTTCTGGCCACACTCATCCGGTATACCCTGGAGACTCAGCAGGAGCATAGTGTGAACCAACGAAGCAAGTTCGGAGGATACCTCCTTCTACTGAGGATACTGGTCATTCTTTCGGGCTTCGTCATCGGGATAATAGCATCGGGCCTTCCTATAAATCAGTTCAGTATTTTCCTCGGGGCGCTTGGTATCGGGGTCGGACTGGGACTTCAAACGGTGGTGAGCAACCTGGTAAGCGGACTCATTATTGCCTTCGAGAGGCCTTTTGTGATCGGCGACATGCTTGAATTCGGAGCGGAACGCGGCAGGGTGAAGGAGATCAGTTTAAGGGCTACCCTGATAGCAACGACAGACGATGCGGATATCCTGATCCCGAACAGCACCCTGTTGTCACAGAATCTCAAGAACTGGACGAACAGCGGGAAGCAGAGGTTCGTCTCCCTCGACATCGTGACCGATCCGGAAGTGGAGACCGCTTTGGTAATTGAGATTATCGGGAGATGCCTCGACAATATTGACAATATACAAAGGGAGAAGAGCACAGTGTATTTTTCCCAGATCAGCGAGTCGGGATGTCATTTTAATGTATTCATGCTGATCGATGACCTCTCAAACGGATTTATGTTGAAAAGTCTGGTATTGTCGCGGGTGCAGGCTGAATTCCTCACCCACAAAATCCGGTTCGGACAGAAGTTCTATACTATGCCGCCTCCTCAGGCCAAAGCCTAGGCACTCTGCAGGTAAGCCCTGGGGCCATTTTAGATTTTGCCAATTACGAACAATAATTGTATTTTTTTCGGGTGTACGTGATTGCTTCGCAATTTACATTTGACCCTCTGTCAGGTCCCAGTAATTTTCTCTTGAAACGGTCATAAAGGATGCCCCGGGATAGGTTTTGTTAAATTCGTCGATCAGGCTGGATTTTCGTCCCGATTTGTATTTAAACTCCATGGCTAACATTTTGCCGCCCTCTTCTTCGATATAATCGATCTCTTTCTGGTCATATGTTCTCCAAAACCAGCTATTAACAAACCGACGCCGGTTCATGTTGAATTTCATCCGTTCGACGATACAGAAATTTTCCCACATCCCGCCGGTATCGTTTCTCAGGTTTAGCGAATTATAATTCCGGATCAGGGCATTTCTGATCCCCAGATCATAGAAATAGATTTTCTGTCCTTTGGCAATCTCCTTCCTGAGATTTCTGCTGAATGACCGCAACCTGAAAATGACAAATGCTTTTTCAAGTAATTCGATATAGCGCTGAATGGTAGGAATAGTTTCACCCAGCATGCGTGATAGTTCGTTCAGTGATACTTCGTTTCCGATCTGGAGTGCCAATGCGTTCAGCAGGTTCAACAACAGTGTCGGGCGACGTAAGGATTCAAACTGGAGAATATCTTTGTACAGGTATGTACTTGCTATCTGGCTTAATTCCTCAATGGATTCCTTTTCCGGTTGATTATAGACTTCGGGATAGAGACCAAAACGAAGTATCAGGTCAATGTCGGCATTTACAGAAATCCGGTCTTTTACAGAAAGAAGCTCCGACAAAGAAAGCGGAAATAGCAGGAATTCTCTTGACCGGCCTGTGAGTGGCTCTGAAAGCCTGTTCCCCAGTTCAAAACTTGATGATCCTGTTGCAATAATCTGTATTTCAGGGTAGGTGTCTGCAATGATTTTCAGGATTCTCCCTATTTGCTTTATCTGTTGTGCTTCATCCAGCACGATAAGCCGGTAATTACCCAGGAAATTTTTCAGCATGCTGCTGTTCGTGGTTTCCAATGCAAGTCTGTTTTCCAGCAACTCACAGTTGATATACCTGCTCAATTCATGTTCAGCCAGCAATTGCTTTGATAATGTGGTTTTCCCAACTCTTCGCGGGCCGTAAAGTACAATGACCTTACCCTTGAAAAGCTGTTTTTCAATAACACTTTGTATTTCCCGGCGGATCATAGATTTGTAAGTTAAACTTTACAAATATAGCTAAATTTATAAAGTAAACAATACAAATTAATTAGAATTGAAACGCTTTCGCTGTTTCCCTACTTGTCTCCGAAGATCCTGAATCCGACCGAAACGAGGAGCTGGCTGTTGTTGGTGCTAAGGGTACTGTTGTTCACATCGGTAACGAGCTGGCTGAGGCCATACTTGTACCGGACGTCGAAAGTCAGGAACAGGACGTCTATTCCGGTGCCGCCCAGCACATACCAGTTGGCGGCTTTGATGTCGTCGGTGGTAATGTGCGGTGATGTACTGCCTTCGTCGCTAACCTTCTTATTGACAACAAAGGAGATTTCGGGACCCAGTTCCAGCCGCCAGGTAAGCGCACCGGAGTGAATGATTTTAAAACCCAGCAACAAGGGAATATCCATGGTGCCGATGGTGATCTTCTGCTTCCATTCGTTGGTGGAAAGGCTGCCATCATTGGAAAACACAGTACCGCTCATGCAATAGAGGAACTCGGGAGCAAAATAGAGACGCTTGCCGAAATGTGCCCAGGCGCCGACATGAAAACCGCTGTTGAAATCGGCTTTGATGGAATCGAGGTTGGTGGTTAGTTTGGTTCCGTTGTATCCCAGCTTCAGTCCAAGAGCAAACTGTCCGTAGGAGAAGGTGCTTGCACACAGTGCGAAGGCGATTAACAGTAGAATTTTTTTCATGGATGGTAATTTTAGGTTTGGGTTTTCAATTGTATAGCAAATATAGAGATGATCAATTATAAATCTTCTTCAGCCCGCTTCTTTTTTTTACTTTTTTCGGCCTTTGGCAGTTCGGTCAGGAAGGTCGAATAGTGTGAACCCTTTGGCGACTGATCAAGCAGGATCTTGATGACAGAGGCGAGGGGTATGAACAGGATCATACCTGAAACACCCCACATGAAGCCGCCAAGGATCACGAAGAAGAAGATGGCAAAGGAGTTCACCTCCATTTTGGTTCCCATCACCCAGGGCCGGAGCACATTGTCCTGCAGAAAGTTGATCACCAGCATGGCGATGGCAACATACACCGTAGTAAGTGTGTTGTCGATGGTAAGCAGTGTGAAGAAGGCAATCACTACAATGCCCACGGGGACTCCAACCACGGGAATAAGGCTGAGAAAGCCAAAGAACATGGCAAAAAAGAAAGCAGACTTCACTCCAAACAATAGCAGGGCGAAGTAACAAAGTACACTGGTAAGCAAGCCCAGCACAGCCATTCCCACTATATACTGCTGGGCGATGGTGAGGGTATTTGTGATCAGTTTCCGGAAGCGGGCGTGTGCCTCAGGATCCGTGAATTTCCGCTCTGCAAAAACTATTAATGCATCCTTATAATAGAGCAGGAAGAATACGTAGAAGAGAGTAAGCAGGACATTCCACAGATTTGCTCCAACACTGCCGATAAAGCTGATGATAAGGTCATTGTGCTGGTTTACTATATCCTTGAAATACTGCGGGTCGTAATGGTCGGGGATATTTACTCCGGTATCTTTCAGCTGAAGCGACAGCCCGTGGAGGATTACCGAAAGTTTGTCCTGCATCTGGCCCAGGTCTGAGAGCAATCCATGCAATTCGATATAAAAGAAGAAGAGGATGGCCCCCAAAACTGCTGCGAGCATTATCAGGTAAAGCATGATAATCAGCCCCAGGGGGAGTTTTGCCCGCTCCTTCACCCTGGTTACGAGGTTCATGCTTGCAAGGCTGATCACAAGTGCCCAGGCAAGCGGGATTAAGAGATCCCGGGCATAGATTAAAATAAAACTAACGAGAACGAGCAGGAGCAACCGGAAGGTTATGCGGCCCAGAACCGATGGATCATTTATAATCATCTTCTACAGTTTTTTTATGGTGACCCTCCTGTTTTGTGTGCGGCCTGCCGCTGTCGAGGTTGTTCTTCAATGTCTGATTTGTTGCGTAAATATAAATTAATTTGCCATTTCCTCAAGAAATCCTCTTTTTTTCTCCGATTCCCTGCATCTCTCTATCTCGGCCCTGGCACTGGCAACGTTGCCGGTAAGGTAGTAAAGGGCCCCAAGGTTGAAACGGGCATCGTCGAAATAGGGATCGATAAGAAGGGCCGTTTTTAATGACCGGATCGCCTCTTCTGTTCTTCCCAGCCTGAACAGTGTAGCAGCGTAATCATTCATTACCCGCACTTCATAGGGTGTGTATCGCAGTGCCCGCCTGAAGCAAACCCCGGCCAGACTGTCTTCGCCCCTGTGGTACGATGCAACACCCTCGAACCAGGCAACGGGCAGTGTATTGGGCGTAACGTGGTATAGCAGGTTTTCGGCCCTCCTGCTGCATTCGATCACCGCGGAATCGTTTTTTTTCTCATTGCGGAACATCAGCAGGGTAAAGTGTTCACTCCGCAGGCGAACGGCTGAGAGGGTAAGGGTGAGGAGGGATAAGCAGATGACGGATAAACGGATGGCGGATGGAAGATGGCGGATGACGGATGAACGGATGACGGATAAACGGATAAAGGATGACAGATGGAAGATGGCAGATGGTTCCGGCAGGGGGGACTTGTTGAGCATGAAAGCGAAAATCGACCAGAGAAGGATGTTATGCTCGACCCGGCGGAGGGGAAAATCGAAGGCAGCAAACAGGAAAAAACCAAGGATGAAGGAGGCGTAAATCAGGGTCTCGACGGGTGGTTTATCGCGGCCGGAGAGGATCCGGTAAATGATGAAAAGTGGAGGAAGAAAAAAGAGGAGAAGAGCGAGGAGAAGCCCTGTAATACCTGACTCGGAGAGGATCCTGATCCATTCGTTGTGGGGTTCGCTGTAGGTGAAATTGCGGAGTGTGTGTTCGGGGTTGGGCGGACTGGCGACCGAAGCCACCGTCAGCCGCCAGTTGCCAGCTCCAACACCGGTAAATGGCCGGCCGGCAATTAGCCCCATCGACTTCTGCCAGAAGATCACCCGCCAGTTGGCGTTGGAGTAATACTCTTCCGAGAAATCAAAAGGACCCATCTTTGTGTGGTCGCCGGGATCGCGCAGTTCCCTTATTTTTTTAGCCTGCAGTTCGTCATACGACCGGAAGTACTCCCAAACCATGATCTTCTGCAAAAAATATTGCCGGCGGGTCTTATCGAGGTTTAATGTGAAGATGAAAATTGAACCTGCTAGAATCATAACAGAGATGAGCAGTGTCAGAATATTTCTTTTTGAAAATGCCGTCCGGAAGCGCAGAAGGAGTAAGACCAGCAGAATGAAGAACGCGGTTATTGTGCCAAGATAGGCGGCCCTGCTCTGAATAATAATGATGAAAAAGAGGGCTCCTATCCCTGTTGTAATACTAATATATCGCCAGGGACCCCGAAACATTTTATATCCTGCAAAAACGAGGGGAAGCGAAATAAGCAAAAACCCGGAATAGAGGTTGTTGTTGGCACAAACCGAGATGATTTTATAAGGATCATAAAAGGGGAGAAGCGACATTTTATAAAATGCCAGGGCAAATGAAAAGAGAAGGACAAAGAGATGGGTTTTGATAAAAAGTTTTTCGAAATCAGGGTATCTCGTTACAAGCCCGGCTACAACCAGGAAGAGGGCAAGTGAAAGAAAGACCAGTTGTGCATGCACGATTGCCTCGGCCGGATCAATCGACCAGAGCATGCTAAGCAGGCTCCAGCCGTAAAAGAGGAGGAAGATGAGCAGGAAATATTTATTTTTCAGGATTCCTGCAAGAGAAGAGCCAGTCGCGGTGACGATAAGCAGCAGAAGTGCCAGCAGGGTATACCTGGGTATAAATGTAGTGTCGACAAGATAGCCTGAACGGAGCGTGCAGGCAAGGAAAAGGAGACTGAAGCAAAATAGAATCAGCCCGGCTCTGGTGCTTTTCTGCATGTTAGGTCAACCGGGTCGGGACAGGTTATTCGAAGAATGTGATGATGGCACATCCGCTCTCACCCGAAGAGACAGGGGTTAGAGAATAACATGAGAGGAATCCCCCTCTCCCGGGTTTGGATGTGAGCACCCGGTCGGCAATGTAGGAGCGTTCTAGTCCCTGAAAAACATCGAGAATGTTGGAATTTGACACACCTGCATACCCGGTCAACGGACCGATGTTGGCGGTACCGGCATTTCCGTTTACCGTGCATGTGGAATAACTCCCTCTTTTACCTCCGGTTCCACCGGCCGCTTTCTGATTGCCGAACCACGAGTCGGCGCCATTTCCGCCATCGGTATCTCCGTACCACCATCCTCCTGAATAATAGGCATTGGTTCCGGCATAGCCGCCATTTCCGATGACCACGTTAAACTGCTGATTCTGCACCACATCATACACCTGTTGGGCAAAGCCACCACTGCCGCCGTCGCCGCCGCTGTTGAAGGTATAGGAGTATGAGTAGGTTGTGGCCCCCGCACCTCCTCCGCCTCCGGCAGCACCCCACAGTTCAACTTTGATTTTTGAAACCGAAGGGGGAACCGTCCATGTTTGCGATGTTGTGATGGTAAGTTTATTGTTGGAAGGATAACCGGGGTTTTTGACCAGATAAGGGTCGGTAATGGTGCCGGTGCCGGTCACGGAAATGTTGGTGCCGGCTACGATTTTGGTTTCCGACCCGTCAACATTGGCCTTTCCTGCATAAAGTGCATAGGGAACACTGAGCAGCTGACTTACCCCGGTAATGGTGTAGTTCGTCCCCCCGGCCGGGTCGGTTTCATTCTTCAGGAAATAGGGGCCTTCAGCCCAGTTTATCGTTTCGAAACTTCCCGTCGAGGTTCCCGAGCCAACCTCTGCGACAACAAGTCCGTTGACGTTGGTAGTGGCCGTGTGGGTTTCGCTGTAAACGACAAAACCGGTTGCCGATCCCTGCAGGATGGTGAAACGAATGCCAACACTGCCATTCTGAACCAGCTTGCCCAATGCGTTACGCACAACGGCCTGGTAACTCAGTTTTTGCGGTGCCTGCCCAAAGAGGGAGATAAAAATAAGCAACGCGACACCCGATGACAGAAGCTTTTTCATTTTCTAATGATTTTAAAGATTTTAACAGGCTTTTCGTTCTCAGTAATTACCAGGAAACAGCTTGATGGGCTGATTTCGCCGAGACTGATTATGACCTCTTGTGAACTGATCTTCACCTCCTTCAACGGATTTCCAAGAAGGTCGTACAGCTGACAGTTGAAATTTTTCAGGTTGGGCTCAGAAAACTTCAGTGTAATAATGTCGGTTGCAGGATTGGGGAAAAGTGCGATCTTCTGCGCCTGCGCCTCATCATCCATACCGGTCATGATATAAATCTCATACGGCTGCTGAACCCCCTCGAGCAGGCTCCCGGAAGATCCTGTAAGTGTGGAAAAGGCCACCACTCCAAGGCTCCACGACACTGTTCCCCCGGATCCTTCATCGTTTCCGCTGGCCGTATTGACATCCTGTTGTGCATGCAACCCTGCGGCCGGAAAAAAGGTCAGGATGGTTATTATTACTCGTTGAAACAGGGTTTTTATTGTCATTTTTGCAGCTTTTTCATTATGGGTACTACAGCGAAATGCGCAATAAGAACAATAATAAAGAACAGCACCCATTGGATAATCAGCCGTGTGAAATCAATGACAATGTACGATTGATATCCGAAAGGACTCAGTGGAGGTGATGTGATGAAGTGATATCCCAGAGAAACCCTTTCAGGATATTTGGGCGGATTTATTGCCGCGCTCCACGGAGGGAAGAGGTTCATCAGCAAAAACAGAAGGGCGCCAAGATAGCGGATCTTTTTCTGGATTTTTTCCGGTGTGGTCAAAGGTTGCAGGATTGGACTACTAAGATACTAATAATTTGCTTGCATTGTATGCATTCCTGCGTTCCTGCATTCATTTTATTAGCTTTGCACATCATTCCTCATTCCATGCGCCCGGCCATCCTCTC
>CAYHCQ010000099.1:0-13170 GCA_964355115.1 uncultured Prolixibacteraceae bacterium
AAACCTGCACACGCTGCATATACGCATGAAGCAGCACAGCCGGAATGCTATGTACCTGGCCGAAAAATTCAAAGAGCATGGGATAAAGATTAATTATCCGGGCCTTCCAGGCAACCGCGGGCATGAAACACTCAAGGCGATGATGGATCCGGAGTTCGGCTTCAGCGGACTCATCGCCATCGACATGGTGACGGCCGAACAGGCTTCGAAACTCATGGAGATGATGGAACTGGCCGGGGTCGGATACCTGGCCGTGAGCCTGGGGTATTTTAAAACCCTGTTCAGCAATTCCGGAAAAAGCACCTCTTCTGAAGTCCCCGAAGAGATTCAGCGCGAAATGGGTCTTTCCGAAGGCCTCGTGAGGTTTTCGGTCGGTCTCGACAACGACATTGATCATACGTGGCAGAAGATCAAATCCTGCCTCGACAGAATGTAAAGGATCATGGCTCTCGACATTAAAGTAAAAGCCTTGCTGACGGCCATTGCCGCAGCAGATTTGCCGGCACTGGGTGATTTGCCGGTAGAAATTCTGCGGGAGCAGGTCTCATCCCGGTTTGCAAAACTGCGTATCCCTTGCAAGAGTGTCGGTTCAATTATCGATCTGGATATCGCCGGCACAGAGTGCCTGATACCATTGAGGATATACAAACCGGCAGGTGATGGTCCCTTCCCGGTTGTCGTCTTTTATCATGGCGGCGGATGGGTGCTGTTTACCCCCGAAAGCTATGATCCCATATGCACCCACCTTTGCCATGACGCTGACTGTCTTGTTGTTTCGGTTGATTATCGCCGTTCACCGGAATCGAAATTTCCGGCGGCCGTTCATGATTGCTATGATGCGGTTGTATGGACATCTGCCCATATTGCGGAGCATGGCGGCGACCCCGGAAAAATTGCCCTTGTGGGCGACAGCGCGGGTGGAAATCTTGCAACAGTAACGGCAATTCGTCTGCGCGATGAAGGCGGACCGGTATGCTGTGGCCAGGTCATGCTCTATCCTGTTACAGATTATTATACAAAGGATCGAAACTCATACCGCGAATTTGCTGAAGGTTACGGTTTGACGTTCAGCGATATGGAGTGGTTTTGGGATAAATACCTGGTAAGTCCGGCTGAGGCAGACAACCCGCTTGCCTGTCCGATCCTTACCAACGATCTTGCGGGACTCCCCGATGCTTTTATCATGGTGGCAGGCAATGATCCCCTTCGTGATGAAGGATTGGAATATGCCCAGCGGCTCAGGGATGCAGGCGTTCCGACACACTTGTCGGTCTATGATGAAATGATCCACGGGTTTATCAGCTACCTTGGAATACTGGGTCATGCACGCACTGCCCTGAGGGAAACAGCCCACTGGCTAAAAGCACGGTTTGCCGAAAAGGGTAAATAAAAAAGGCGCCATCGGCGCCCTTTTTGTTTATTGCTGGTACGATTCTATCGGTTCGCAGGTACACATCAGGTTCCTGTCGCCGAATGCATCATCGATTCGGGTTACGGTCGGCCAGTATTTGTCCTCCTTCAGCGAAGCAACAGGGTAGGCTGCTTTCTGTCTTGAGTAGGGAAGTGTCCATTCGTCGGCCGAAACCATGGCGGCGGTGTGCGGGGCTTTCATGATCACGTTCACCACTTTGTCAGCTGTTCCGGCTGCGACCTCATCAATCTCGCCTTTGATAGCGATCATGGCATCGATAAAACGGTTCAGTTCGAAATAGGGCTCACTTTCCGTGGGCTCGACCATCAGTGTTCCATGAACCGGGAAAGCGACGGTGGGCGCGTGAAAACCATAATCCATCAGGCGTTTCGCAATATCGATGGCGCCAATGCCAGTCTGTCGGGAAATCGCGTTGCAATCGACGATCATCTCATGGGCACAGCGACCGTTCTTTCCTGAATAGAGTATCGGGAAATAGGGCTCGATGCAGGTTTTGAGATAGTTGGCGTTAAGGATGGCCATTTTGGTTGCTTCTGTCAATCCTTCACCACCCATCAATTTAATATAGGCGTAAGAGATAGTGAGCACAAGGGCGCTTCCGAACGGGGCGGATGCAACAGCCGAAATCCCCTGTGCACCGCCGGTTTCAACACAGACATGCTTAGGCAGGAAGGGGGTGAGATGTTTTGCAACACCGATCGGACCGACACCCGGACCGCCGCCACCGTGGGGAATGGCAAAGGTCTTGTGGAGGTTGAGGTGGCAAACATCGGCTTTGATGATGCCGGGGTTGGTCAATCCGACCTGCGCGTTCATGTTGGCGCCGTCCATGTAAACCTGTCCGCCGTTTTCGTGAATGATGTTGATGATGTCGAGTATCTCCTCCTCAAAAACCCCATGGGTGGAGGGATAGGTGACCATCAGGGCGGCGAGTGTATCTTTATACTGAACGGCTTTTTCGCGCAGATCCGTTATGTCGATATTGCCTTTGTCATCGCACTTCACCACCACCACCTTCATGTTGCACATCGCGGCGCTGGCAGGGTTGGTGCCGTGTGCGGAGGAGGGGATAATACATACATCGCGGTGGTGATCGCCACGGCTGATGTGATACTCCCTGATCACAAGCAAACCGGCATATTCACCGGCAGCACCCGAGTTGGGCATGAAAGAGATCGCGTCGAAACCTGTGATCTCGCAAAGATCTTTTCCAAGTTGCCCGATGAGGAAATGATAACCTTCGGCCTGTTCTTTCGGCACAAAAGGATGAATGCCTCCGAATTCGGGATAGCTCAGCGCAAACAGCTCTGATGCCGCGTTCAGCTTCATTGTGCAGGAGCCAAGGGGAATCATCGAGCGGTTGAGTGACAGGTCCTTGATCTCCAGCTTCTTGATGTAGCGCATCATCTCTGTTTCGGAGTGATAGCTGTTGAATACCTTGTGGGTAAGGTAAGCCGAAGTGCGGGCAAGTTGAACCGGGAATGTCGAGATCAGTTCACACTCTTTCGGAACGCAAACGAACTCGGTGTAAGTTTTCCCGTTGGCAGCAGCAAATATTCCGACGAGGGTATTGATGTCGGAGAGGGTGGTGGTTTCGTCAACACTGATACCAATCCGGTTTCCATCAATATATCGCAGGTTCATTTCATGTTGAAGGGCAGCCTTTCTGATTGCTTCTGCTGAAACACCTTCAGGCAATTCAATGGCAACCGTGTCGAAGAATGAGTCGTTGAGCTGTTTATATCCGTATTTCTGCATTTCCTGCGATAAAACACCGGCCAGGATATTAATGTGACGGGCAATCTGCCTCAATCCTTTCGGGCCATGATACACAGCGTACATTCCGGCCATAACGGCCAGCAACACCTGGGAGGTGCAGATATTGGATGTGGCTTTTTCGCGTTTGATATGCTGCTCGCGGGTTTGCAGCGCCATCCTGAGGGCCCTGTTCCCGTTTGCATCCGTTGAAATGCCGATGATCCGGCCGGGCATCTGGCGTTTGTACTCATCACGGGTGGCAAAAAAGGCTGCATGCGGACCGCCGTAACCCATCGGAATTCCAAAACGCTGGGTCGAGCCGAACACGATATCGGCGCCCCATTCGCCCGGGGGCGTAAGCAGGGTCAGGCTGAGCAGGTCGGCAGCTACGGCAACCATTGATCCGGCCTTGTGTGCTTTCTCAACAAAGGCAGAAAAATCGCAAATGACACCGCGCTGGTTCGGATACTGGATCACACAACCGAAAACCATGTCTTTAAATTCGAATTCATGCTGTTTCCCGATGATAATTTCGATGCCCAGGGGAATCGCCCGTGTTTTGATCACATCGATCGATTGCGGGAAAAGATTTTTGGAGACGAAGAACTGATTTGCACCCCGTTTCACGGAATCGCGTGAACGGCTGTTGAAGAGCATGATCATGGCTTCGGCGGCGGCTGTGCCTTCGTCGAGCAGTGAGGCATTGGCAATGGGCATCCCGGTGAGGTCGGTCACCATGGTCTGGTAGTTCAGGAGGGCTTCGAGCCGTCCCTGGGATATTTCAGCCTGGTAGGGGGTGTAGGCGGTGTACCAACCCGGGTTTTCGAGAATGTTGCGGAGGATGACCCCGGGAGTGATGGTGTTGTAATACCCCATCCCGATAAATGTCTTGTATAATTTATTTTTTGCACCGATACCCTTGATGTGATTAAGGTACTCGTATTCATTCATCCCTTTCGGGAGTTTCAGCGGCTCCTTCATGCGGATGCTGGAGGGTACCGTCTGGTCAATCAGCTGGTCGAGGGAGGAAACACCTATCTTTTCAAGCATCTGCGGGATCTCATCGCCAAATGGCCCGTTGTGCCTGCGCGCGAAATTGTTGGTGATCATAGGGAAGGATTTTTAGGGATTGCTTACAGGCTGCAAAAGTATCAAAACTTTGTGAAAAAATAAACAAAAGAAAGCAGATCTGTCACGTGTCATGCGTATCGGTTTTCTCGACATTTTCGCGATATTGTAAAGTATCCAAACATACTGAAGAGATTAAATTTAAGCAATGTTCCCATATTGGGATTATTTCCTTACCTTTGCAGTACTATTCAATTTTATGGAGAGAATTTTTGCAAAAAGCACCATGAGGGACTTTTGGGAACGACATCCTGATTCTGAACAATACCTAAAGACCTGGTATGATACAGCAATGAGTTCGACCTGGAAAAGTCCGAATGATGTTAAGCGGACCTATATCAAAGCGAGTGTTCTAAAAGAGAGTAGAATTGTTTTTAACATTAAGGGTAATTCATTCAGGCTGGTTGCAAAATTCAACTTTGAGAAACAATGGATATTCATCCGTTTTATAGGAACTCACATTGAATACGATAAGATTGATGCAAACACAATTTAAAACAGATATGACATGGAAATTAAACCTATAAAAACAGAAACTGATTATGCTCTGGCGTTGAAAAGAATGGAAACCATTTTTAACGCTGAAATTGGAACTACAGAAAGCGATGAAGCTGATATACTTGGTTTGTTGATTGATGAATATGAAAACAAACATTACCCGATAGAAGCACCAGATCCCATAGAAGCAATTAAGATAAGAATGGAAGAGATGCAGCTTAAACAGATTGATCTGGTAAATGAATTTGGAGGGAAGAGCCGGGTTTCGGAGATATTAAACAGAAAAAGAAAACTGACGGTTGAAATGATACGAAAACTGACAGCCAGATTAAACCTTTCACCGGAATTATTGATCAATGATTACCAGCTTACTAGATAAAGCACCACGGCACCACGGGAACAGTTAAAAGTGAAAAGTTAAAAGTGAAAAGTGGAAAATTCACCTGTCATGCGTCACGCGTCACGCCACACTCCGACACCAGCTTGCCCGAGTGATAACAGATGAATCCTACCTCAGTTTAATCAGCCGGGTATTTATGTTCAGCCCTTCAGAAGAAAAAACGCGCAGGTTGTAAATCCCGGCAGGAAGCGCTGAGACCGGTAATTCAATCCGGTTACTTCCCTGGATTAAATCTGCAGTGGCCGATGTAACCTGTTGACCGGCAAGATTGAACAGGACGACGCTGCATTGCGTTGCCTTAACCATGTCGATGGTGATTTTCAGTTTCTCACCCATCGGGTTGGGATAAACTGTCCAGTGAGTTGCCAGCGAAGATTCATCACGGATGCCGATGATCCTCGAACCGGTAAATGTCATTACCACTGTGGCATCCGGCTTTTCAGGAGTAAGTTCGATGGGAACATAGTCGCTGGTTATACCGGGCATTTCGGCATGGAGGTAATAACTCCCGAAGGCAAGCGTGGGAAAACTGAAAGCTCCGCTGGCCGAAACAGTGGTGAACCCGATGGGTGTACCCTCTGCATTGAGGAGGATCATGTTGGCTTTATCGACGATTGTACTCTTTAACCCTGTGACATTGATCTGCCCTGAGGCGGAACCCGGCCCGGAGTTCATCTGCCCGGATGGGAGCAGGTTGATGTTATATGGATTATTGGCCATCCCAAGAGGTATTACCGTGGACTGCTGCCAGGTGAGGGTGTTTCCGAAATAGGTAGGGAGATATCCCGGTGCATTTGACGGAGTGGCGACCAGGTAGTAATTTCCGTCGGGCACGAGTGTGAAATAGTATACTCCAAGGGTGTCGATGGGTGCGGTATCAATGAAAGGCTGAAGGTTTGAGGAGGTATCTCCCGAAAAGATCATGGCCTGGCCGGATGTAACCGGGAAATTACCGGCGAATACCTGGCCGTAAACCTGGTGGTAGGTTATGCCGTCGGTGATGACCACATCCTTGCAAAATGTGCTTGTGCATTGAAACCCGCTGATGGTAAGGCAAACATGGTAGCTACCGGGCGCAGTATAAGAATGGATGGGAAATCTTTGTGCGGATGTGTCACCGTCGCCGAAATCCCAAAGCCAGGTGTCTGGAGTTCCGGTGGATTGATCGGTAAACTGAACTGTTTTTTTATCGTAGGCCGGATTTATTGTGTAGGTGAAGTACGACTGGCAGGGGAGGAGTGAGTCGCTGATTAGTATGGATTTTACTGCGGTGCTATGGCAGTCGAGGGTATAGTTGCCGGCTTCGAGAACGACAAGGTAAAGTCCCGGAAAATTGAAAGTATGGCTTGGATTGGGAATGTCAGAAGATTCATCATCGCCGAAATACCAGTGACGTTCATTGTTTGAGGAAGATGTCATATCCTGTAACTCTATGGTATGAGGATCCGACGTGTAGTTATATGTATAACCAGCAAGGCAAATAATGGAATCACCGAGGTAGACCATCCGGAAATCTGAATCAGCACAAAGCGTTATATCATTGTTTATCATGAGCGAGATTGAAAAATCCCCATTTGTTGCATAAGTGTGTATGGGATTCGTTTCTGTTGATGTTGTTCCGTCGCCGAAATTCCATAACCTGGAGGTTGCACCGCCTTTCGAAATGTCCTCAAACTGAACAGTGAGTGGCCCTGCCGCACTGATTCTCATCTTAGCCACACAGGGAGGATTTAATTCGCAGTTGACAAAGAAATCCTGGGTCAGGTAATGGTGTGAAATACTGTATGAGCCACCCATCCAGGCTATTGTATGGCAATCCTGGCTCCAAACATAACTGTCGCCGGAGCTTGTTGCAGGCAATAGTACTGAGTCAGCATAATAACCTGAAACATTTGTATAGACAGTCCTCGGCCCGGAGAGTGTATCACCAAACCCCCAGGTTACAGGATGATTCGGCATGGGATTCCCGGTTATATAGTTGATTACATTTCCGCTCATTTTCAGATAAAACGGAGAATTACCGTTTACATAAACCGTTTCAGACTTGGTGTCAATACACGCATTGAGGCTGTCGCTGATTGTAAGGCTGACCGTATAATACCCTGCGGCGGCGAAGGTGTGAAGGGGATTTTGCTGAGTACTGCTTGTCCCATCACCAAAGGACCACAAGCAGGAATGTGTGGTGCCGGGCGAGGTATCATAGAAATATACAACGAAAACCTGGGTCTGGTAGTGGCCGAAGTTTGCCACGCAGGGAACAGTGTCGGTGCCATCGGAGAAATTGCTTTGATAGGTTACCGCATGATTTGCAACGGGGTTCCCGGTGAGGGAATCTGTAACTGTCCCCTGGATGTAAATGCTCCCCTGGGCCATTGCGGGAAGAACACTGATCAGGAATAAAATATGGAGCAGGAACTTTTTCATGGCTTGATTTGTTGCTTGTGCCCGGTAACCCTAAAAAAATCAAAGACCGCTCCCGGATGGGAACGGTCTTTGGCAATGTTACTTTGTTATAATGAACTTGGCTGTTATTTGCAGGCCGTCTGCTGAATTGATCCGCAGATAGTACATGCCCGGGGTAAGTGATGTTACCGGTATCACGATCCTGTTTGTTCCCGCGTTCAGGGTTTCTGAGCTGCTCCACGACTTTTGCCCGGAGGGATTGTAAATACTCACCTCTGCCTGTGTATACTCCTTCATCTCAAGGCTTACGGTCAGGTTGTCGATCACAGGATTGGGATGTAACGACCAGCTGGTAACCTTTGAAGTTTCATCCCTGATGCCCAGTACTCTGTTGCCTGTGAAGGTCATGTTGACGGTGGCAGTCGGGTTTCCGGCAGAAAGGATCACTGTGACCAGGTCGCTTGTAACTCCCGGGATCTCGGCACGGAGGTAGTAGGTTCCGTAGCCAAGCTGCGGGAAGGTAAAGTCGCCCTGCACATCGAGTTTGTAGTAGCCAATCGCCGTCCCTTCAGAATCCATCAGCAGCATGGTCACCATATCGAGTGATGTTGATTTCAGTCCGCCCATATTAACCTGCCCGTTGATATTTCCGTTTCCGGGTATCATGTCGCCGGCGGCAATAACGTTTATATTGTAGGGGTTATTGGGCTGGCCAAGCACAACAAGGGTTGCGGTCTGCCAGGAAAGCACATCGCCGTAATAGGTGGGGAGGTAGTTCTCCGGCAGGATGGGAATCGCATAAATGTAATACTGGCCATCCGGCACCGATGAGAAGTAGTAATAGCCCATTGAGTCCACAATGCTCACAGCAACATAAGGGTTGTAATTTTGGTTCGAATCCAGCGAGAAGATCATTACCATTCCGGAAGTGATGAATGAGTTTGAGGCAATTACCTGTCCGTATATCTGGTTGTTATTCGTTGTATCGGTTATTACGACGGTTTTACAGTAGGTGCTTGTGCAACTGTTGCCGGTAATGGTTAAACATACCTGATAACTGCCTGGTGCGGGAAAGATGTGCAGGGGATTTTGCAATGTGGAGGGTGGTGTTCCATCCCCGAAATTCCAAATCCAGGAAGTCGGATTGCCTGTGGAAAGGTCTGTGAAGTTAACCAGGTTACTTCCCTGAAGAGAGTCGTAGGTATAGGCAAAATATGCCTGGCAACCGGTATTATATCCTACAACAATGGTGTCGCAGGTCATGTCAAAACAGCTGCTGTCGGCGCCCTGAACGGTGAGGCAAACCATATAGGTGCCTGAGGCGCTGAATGCATGTGTCGGATTCTGCACTGTGGAAACATTGGTGCTTCCTGAGGCGGGATCGCCGAAATTCCAGCTCCAGTAGATTATGTTACCGGCAGACTGATCATAAAAATGAACGTAATTGATCGTATTTGCAGAGTCATAGGAATAGGTGAATGCTGCCTGACAGCCTCCTCCCGTGGAATCCCAAACATAAATGTACTGGATATCGACATCGGCACAGGTGGTACCGGCTGCGCCAATGTAGAGTTTCACAGTATAATAGCCGGGCTGGGCGTATTGATGAACCGGATTTGGGAGGGTGGAAGTAGTCCCGTCTCCAAATATCCACTGACGAATGTTGCCGCCCCCGACAGATGCATCGGTAAACTGAACCGTCAAAGGTTGAGATTGCTGGTATGTAAAGGCGGCATCGCAGGGTACACTGTCATAACATATAGCAAAATCAGCAATAAAGTTCGTCTGTGAAGGATTAAAGGTGAATGTCTGCATATGCAGGTAGTTCTGGCAGTCACTCGTGCTGATCAGCAAAGTGCCTTGAGTTACCGTGTTTTGAAGGGGTATGGAGTCAGCGTATAATCCGTTGCTGTTGGTGTACACTAAGTTGTAGTAACCCCATCCGGAAGCAGAGTCGGTTTGAATGTTTACTGCGTGATTCGGAATGGGATTTCCTGTCGCCGTATCGGTTACAATGCCGCTGACATTCAGGAGCACCTGCGACATTGCCGGGAGCGCAAGCAGCAGGAAAATGATGGGAAGAAGTAGCTTTTTCATGGTCTGTGTGTTTGAGGTTTTAGGACTTTTTATTTGTCTGTATGTTCGAACTCGTACAGGTGGTTTATATTAAGAACCCGGCAAAATGAAATGGTTGCCTGGATTTTTTAAAAACTGATAAAAACGGCCGCTCTCATACCGAGTGACCAGGGTTTGGTTGAACTGTCTGAGTTTTCATATACCGAATTTAGGTAATATTTTCCAAATGGCTCTATTTCAACTCCAAACCGTCGGGCAAAACGGTAGGTGGCGTTGAGGCCGCCCATGATCTGCCAGTTGAGACTGATCTGCTCCGGGGTGATCATGTTGATGCTGATGATCTGTTTCTTCCCCGGGTCATAGTCGTCGCTGAGCGTTTTAGAATTCAGCAGGACCGATAATATGGGCCCGACCCTGAACCCCAGGGAGAAATTTCCCTTGGAGATTATATCGTAGCCAAGAATAAGCGGGATCTGGAGATAGGTGTAACGCTTGATGATCTTTGCATTCTCCAGTTTCATCAGGCTGTCCCACACATCTTTGTTGGTAAGGTAGTAGGTTGGAATAAGATCGGTATGCTGCAGATTCCACGCAAAGGTCATCGAATCGAGTTTCAAATAACTTCCCAGGTAGTCGTTGTATTCAATGGCCAGCTGATTGGTTCCCTTTGTAATTGAGAGTCCGGCGCCTGTCCGTATCGAATACCGGCCGATGCGGTACGTCCCTTCAAGTCCGAAGTTGGTCACCGGCTTGTTCCCTTCCAGTGTCTGAAACATCCACTCGGGCGAATAGTATAACCCCGGACTGAGGCGCCACTCCTTGTCGGGTCTCAGTTTTGAACCCGTCGGCGGGGGTAGGGGAGGTGCCGGGGGGTCCCGTAGCGAAGTATCCGACTGAAGATCAATAATAGGAGCATTTATTTCAGCAATGGCAACATTTGTGTCCGGAGGAACTGGTAGAGATTCTGAGATTGGCTGCGGGTTTATGGTAGCGGATGGAATTGTTTCGACACTTACGGCGGTAAGGCTGGATTGACTCAGTTCCGGCGTTTCTGTTTTTTTGGATGGAATTATTTCATTGTTGTTTTTAAGGGTGTGTTTCCTGGTACGTTCTCCTGGTTTGCTATTCAGAACATAGTTTGTATCTTTTACGCTACCTGCATTGTTTGCATTGCTTGGATTCCCTGCATTGTTCGCATTCCCTGCATTGTTGGCTTTCTTTGCATTGCCTGCATTCCCTGCATTGCTTGCATTCCCTTCTGTTGCACTCTCAACATCAGGATTCATATATAACATGGTGATAAGTGCTGCAGAGGCGGCAACAATTAAAACCGGGATCAGCCAGCGCCAAATCCCGGGCCGGGTTCCTGTTTCATGCGATACCTCCTTCAGAAAGGCCTCCTTTGCCTTGTCTGATGGGGCAATCTGATAACCTTCCAGGGATTCCCTGAAAAATTCATCTATCGGCTCGCGTTCTCGTTTCATTGTGCAACAATTTGTTTGTTCATGACCTGGGTAAGCTGTCTTCTCAGCATCGCCCTGGCCTTTGATAATTGTGATTTTGATGTATTCTCCGAGCAGTTCAGTTCTGCCGCTATCTCCCGGTGTGAGAACGATTCAAAAACGTACAGGTTGAATACTGTGCGGTAACCGGTAGGTAGAGAACACACCATCTCCATGATCTGTTCCTTTTTGAGTTTTTCTGCAAGCTCTTCAATAAAAATCTCCTCTTCCTCCTCCGGCTGAAGTGTCGCTTCCAGTTTGTCGTCAAGAGAAAGGAACATCCGCTCTTTCGACTTGCCGCGGATATGATTGAGGGCTGTGTTGACCATGATCCGTTTCATCCATCCTTCAAATGAGCCGCCGTTTCTCTCTTCAAACCGCGACAGGTTCCTGATGATCTTGATGAATCCGTCATGAAGCACATCCTCTGCATCTTCGAGATTTCCGCAATAGCGTTTGCACAGACCAAGCAACATCGGGGCGTACCTGTCGTAAAGGGCTTCAGCACTGTGCTTCCCGGTTGTTTCGTTGGTTTTTGATTTTCTGGATATCCCGAACATATAATCCCGCTACTATATTGAACACCGGAATTTACAAAGGTTGCCCGGAATTATGAAAAAAAGCGAATAGTATTTTGTACTATCTTTGCGAATAACAATCCACAATATCGGAATACCGTCCTATGATGATCACGCAAGAGCAACTGGATAATATAGTCTCAAGGATAATTCATGCTTATTCTCCGGAACAAATTATACTTTTTGGTTCCTATGCAAGCGGAACCGCTAATGAAGGTAGTGATTTGGACCTGTTTCTTGTGAAGGATACCGAATTGTCACCGGAGGATCGATCCATCGTCATCCGGAAAGCACTTAGGGATATTATTTTGCCAATGGATATTCTTGTTTATACCCCGGCCGAAGTGGAAAAGGATCAGCGACGGAAGTTTACTTTTGTTCATGAGATTTTCAAAACAGGAAAAGTTCTCTATGCCCGATCATGAACTAATAGCAGCCTGGCTTGAAAAAGCAAGTCATGATCTTGAAACTGCAAAGGTTGTTTCAATGCATTTGCCTGAATTTCACGATACAATAGCCTTTCATTGCCAGCAGGCAATTGAAAAAAATCTGAAAGCCTATTTGATATTTCTCGATATTGAATTCAAACCGGTGCATGACCTTGGATACCTTTTGAATCTCATCGGGACAAAAGTCGACGTTCTGGACCCGTATTACAATCAAGTTGATAAAATCTCGAGATATGCGGTGCAGGTCAGGTATCCTGATGCCATTATTAAACTTACAAGACCTCAAATAGAAGAGGCCATTAATCTTACTGTCCAGGTGGCTGACCTCATTAAGAAAATGATAGGGGTCAATCACTAACACATCTCACCGAAAATCCATTCGCCTTCAACCCCGCATATACCGACACGGACTGATCGATCGTGTTCATCCCATGAGCGTAGGCTCTTGTCTGATCGGCCATCGTGGAGGACCAGAAGAGGGTGGCGAAGTCGGTAAAACTCCACATCGAATTAAGGTAGTACACTCCGTTCTGCTGGGCTTTGAAGCCATTAAGATAGAGGTCTTGCAGTGGATAACCGGCACGTGCGTTACCCTGGTAGAAATTAAACAGGGTATTCCACTCGGTTTCATCAGGAACATGCCAGCCTGGTGGACAGAGTCCCTGAAGACCGGGGGTGGGGTCGTAGCGCATCACTTCATCCCACTGGTAGAAGGAGTTAGGCGTTAAGAGTGAGGAGTTAAGAGTGTATTTTTCGACAATACAGTTATCTGTCTGGTGAATATTATCCGCAATCTGTGATCCGTAATCCAGGTTGGCTTGCATCCAGCATTGGGTACCGATTTGAACTGTAGGATAAACTTTGCTATCCCTGATATCAGTCAGGTTGTTTCCGCAGGTGAAGGCAGGATTGGCCTGAACTGTGACGGTCTTGTTTTTTCCTGCGC
>CAYHCQ010000100.1:0-12990 GCA_964355115.1 uncultured Prolixibacteraceae bacterium
GCCGTATCGGCGGGATTGGGCATGATCACGTTGAACAGGTTATTCGAGCTGTTGGTAGGAAACCGGCTTCCCGGGTCACCGGTAAAGATCTGGTTGTACGGGGCCTTTTCTCCCAGGTCCATGAAGGCGACAATATTCCTGTTTTCAGTTACGGCTGCCCCGATGTTTGTGACCCACACCTCCAGCTTGAGGATGTTGACATTGGAAGTAACAGTGGGCAGTATCTTAAGGGCCTTCTTGTAATTGTTGCGAAACTCCTGGGCGATGAAAAAGTGCTTGTTCTCTTCGTATTCGTCGGCCCTGATCCTGAACTTGGTCGTTTGCGCATTGCCCTGAACGGTGATGTTCTTGTTTTCGCTCTTCTGCTGCGAATAGATAGCGGTAACCGTTACCCGGCCAAACCGGAGCTTGGTCTTGATCCCGAAAAGGCTCTGCGTTCCCCGTATCAGGGAGGTGGTTAGCGGCATGTTGACATCACCCCCTTCGATGAGCTGGATAATGTCGTCTTCCTTTCCTTCGTATTTAAGTTTCAGCTTGTTCTCGAAATCGAAGGTGGCTTCGGTGTTGTAGTTCACCTTGAACTCGATCTTGTCGCCGATCTTGGCGATGACATTCATCTGTATCTTCTCGTCGAAGTCGAAGTTGGTCTGCCGGCGCTGGCGGGTGTTGAGCATCGGGTCGTCGCGACGGTTCGACACCAGTCCGAAGTTAATCTCCGCCGATCCCTGTGGGCGGATATCAACGGTATTGTTCCCGAAGATGGTCTCGAACACCTTGCCGGGGATCACGATCTTGGGAATCACCCCTTTGGCATTGTCCATGCTTGCCGCTGCCGCCCTCTCCTTCCAGTAGTTGTCGATCATGGTCTCCATGTCCATGGTCTGATATTCGTCGAAGGTGAGGGTGGTAGGCACCCGGTACATCAGGTCGCCGATCTTGTAGCTGTAGTAATACTGCCTTGTGAGCGGATCGTACTCGATGCTGGTTTTAAGGTTGGAGGGGTTCTTCAGGTAGAGTTTGCTCTCGCGGCCAGCGCCCGGAAGGGTGGCATCGTCTTCAAACGGATAACGCAGATTGGTGGAGTCGCTCTGGGCAGCAGCATGGTTACCGGCAATAACCACGAAAGCCAGGGTGACAAGAAAACATGCTGCAACCTTTGTAAAATACTTCACCAAAATCCGATTCTTCTATACGTTCAACCAGGCAAAGAGATAAACTGACAAGCAGCGCTCATAAAACCTTAAGGGCGTGTTTGATCAGTTGTTCTACTGACAATCCGGTTCCTTCCGATTCAATGATCCGAATCAATGCCTTCTCAGCGATCATCTTTGGGAAGCCCAGAATTATCAATCCTGATAACGCTTCATCTTTCTTTGTATTGTGCTGGAAACCGACTTTTTGATGGGGAATTAACTCGCGGGAAACCTTATCTTTCAGGTCTATGATGATTCTCTGCGCAGTCTTTGCCCCTATTCCCTTGATACTTTGGAGCAGCGGGGCATTGCCTTCGCCTATGGCAACTGTGACTTCGTGAGGTGAGAGGGAGGATAAAATGATGCGTGCCGTATTCACCCCCACGCCCGAAACACTGATAAGCTGGCGGAAAAGTTCCCGCTCATCACTCGAGGAGAATCCGAAAAGCTGCATGTCATCCTCCTTTACCACAAGATGGGTGAATAGCAGGCAGTCGTTTTCCTCCCTGAGCTCCGAATAAGTATGGAGAGATATGTTGAGGATGTAACCGATCCCGCCTGCCTCAACAACGGCATAGGCAGGGTTTCTCTCCACCAGTTTTCCTTTGATAAATTCGTACATGGAACCCGCTTGGTTGTTAGTAAATGTTAATTATTCAGGCTGTTGCGCAAAAAAGTGCAAAGTTAAAAAAAGCTTCCGGTTTTTTACATTATTTTTGACCCCGTAACACCCGGAAAAACCCCATCCAGCATGAAAAAAATTGTCGTATTGACAGGGGCAGGTATCAGTGCCGAAAGTGGACTGCAGACCTTCCGCGATGGAGATGGTTTATGGCACAACCACCGCATCGAGGATGTAGCTACCCCCGAAGCCTGGGAGCGCGACCCTGAACTGGTGCTGGAGTTTTACAACCAGCGCCGCAAACAGCTTCACGAGGTGCAGCCCAATGCCGGGCACCTGGCCCTGGCACGCCTTGAATCGGCTTTTGAGGTGGAGATCATCACACAGAACGTCGACGACCTTCATGAACGGGCAGGATCGACCCGGGTGCTGCACCTGCATGGCGAACTGAAAAAGGTCCGGAGCACGGCCGACCCGTCGCTGGTTTACGAATTGCACGGGTGGGAACTCAAACTGGGCGACTGCTGCGAAAAAGGATCACAGCTGCGGCCGCACATTGTATGGTTCGGAGAGGCTGTTCCAAACATCATCCCCGCTGTAACCCTGGCCAGAAATGCCGACATCTTCATGGTCATCGGCACCTCCCTGAAGGTTTATCCTGCTGCCGGACTGCTTCAGCATGTTCCCGATAGCGTGGCCAAGTATCTCATCGATCCCAATGCAAGTCCCGAATATTATGTAAACAACCTTTTTGTAATCCGGGAGAAGGCGGGCATTGGAGTGCCGGCACTGGCGGAGAAGCTGCTAAGATCAGAATAATTTCTGGTCGCGGAGAACCTGTTCCAGTTCGCGCATCGAGATGGGCTTGGCGATGATCTTCTTTTCGCGGTCGAGCAGGAACATGGTGGGTGTGGCGTAAATGTTGTAATCGTCGGCAGGTTTCCCCATAAACCCCTTCATGTCGGAAAGGTTGATCCAGCTGAGCTTCTCCTCCTTCAGGAAGGCGGTCCAGCTGCTCCGGCTGGTATCGACCGAAACCGTCACCACTTCATACCTTTTCGGCTTCTGTTTATCGTAGATGGCTTTGAGTCTGGGCATCATGTCGGTGCAATGCTGACATTGTGTCGACCAGAAAACCAGCAGGGTGTACTCCGATTGAATGGCCGAGAGTTTAACTGACTTCCCTTTGCTGTCGGGCGCCTCAATTTCCGGTGCAACCTTACCGATGGAAATCTTCTTGAAGGTCTCAAGCTTTTTCTGCAGGGCGGTTTTCCGCTCCTGGTCCTCACACGCAAAGGGGTCCTGGAAGTTATCGGCCATGTATTCGATCACCTCGTCGAAGTGGTATTTGTCGAAGCCTCCCACAAGGTAATCGAGCAGGAACTTATAAACCACGGCATTCACCGAAGCAGCGCTGAGGATCACCGTTACCGCCTTGATGAATTCTGCCTGCAGCTGTTTCTGGGGCAGCCTGTTGTTGCTGTAGAGCGCCAGGTACGAGATGGCCTTGTTGGCAAAAACCATGCTGCGCAGAAGGGCGGTATCGGTAAAGTCGACCTTGTCGAAATAGTGCTGTTTCAGGTAGGTGATCCGCTCCTCCTTGTTGAGAGTGGCCGGCAGGTAAGGTGTACGGTATACCTCTGCCATCCTCACTGAAAAATAATCAGGGTGGAGTTTTATCAGCGAGTCGAGATACCGGTTCTGGCCATTCTGTATCTTTTCCATCTCCTGGGCAGCAATAGTATAGAACCTGTCCCTGACCGGATAGTAATCCACCACCGGCAAAAGCAGTTCAAGTTTCGACTGGTTGGTGCGGTCGAGCCTCGAATAGCTAAGGTTGATCTGATTCTCAGGTGATCCGGAAAATATCAGACTGTCCTCGGGATTGGCAAAGGTTGTGGAAAAACCGACGCTGGCATTGTTCCAGATCACGTCGATGAGTCCCTCTTTGCTCCATTGCACGCGATAAACACCCGGCAGGCGTGAATCACCAAGGACAAACCTGAACCGTCCGGCCGAATCCGAAACCGTGGAATCGATCACGGGAGCCTTTTCGCCGTATAGGCTCATAAGGAATACCCGTTTCATTCCGAGGTTCCTCACGGCACCTTCGATAGTGTTCTGTGCCTGTGAAGTGGCGGCAATCAGGATAAGTAAAACAAGGAGTCTCCTTCTCATTCCGGCTATTTTTTACCGGTCTTTCCTGGTTTGGTGGATTTCTTTTCAACCGCAGGAGGTCCGAGTACACGGGCCAGGTTCACCATCAGCGAATCGCCACGAAGGTTGCGGCCTATGATCTTCTGGTTCTGGTCGAGCAGAACGTTGGCAGGAATTGAGTTCACACCGTAGATCTTGCCGGCAGCGTTACCCCATCCCTGGAGGTCGGAAACATGGCTCCAGGTGAGGTTATCATCCTTGGTGGCCTTGATCCATTTGGTGCGGTCCTTATCGAACGATACGCCGAGAATATCAAAACCTTTTGTCTTGTAAGCATTGTATGCCTTCACAACGTTCGGGTTTTCGGCCCGGCAGGGGCCACACCATGAAGCCCAGAAATCAACCAGGAGCACTTTGCCTTTCAGCGACGAAAGAGAAACCGGGTTTCCGAGACTGTCGTTCATGGTAAAATCGGGAGCGATCTGGCCGATGGCAACACTTTTCAGAATGTCGATACGTGCCTTCAGTGCCTGCGCATAGCTTGACCTGTAAAGGCTGGTGTCGAAGGTCGCATAGATATCCTCGAGATCGGCGAGTTCGAACTGCCAGCTGTTGCGCATTACGAGATAGGGAGAAACAATGGTTTTGTTGTTCGTTTTGGCAAAATCGACAAGCAGCCGCTTCATGTCCTTCTCCAGAATCTCCGATACCGAATCATTGACATGCATAGTTACCGTATCGTTCGACTCCTTAGCTGCCTTCCAGGCTTTATAAACCTCTTCCATCTTTTTATTGATCACATCGTTGGAAGCAACATATTGTTTGAAAATATCGTGTGTGGCCGATCCGGTTACCAGCGATTTTTCGCTGCTGTCGGCATAGATCTGAACATCGATTTTAGCCCCTTCAACAAATACCGGGACGAAGATCTGCTTGTCCTGCATCGCCAGGTACCACATTTCGGGCATGGCAACCTTGCCGGTAAAGGAGAATGCACCCTTGTCCAGCTTTCCGCTGTCGATCTTGACCCACTGATCGGCATCGAATTTCTGCAGGTATATCATGCCACTGTCGACACCCTGTACCTTGCCTTTGATCGTGTATTGGTCCTTATTCCCTGTGCAGGAAGCCAGGATGGCGCCCATCAGCAGGATAAATGCATATTTTTTCATGAATTGACCTCCTAGTTGTTTTGTTTTGGTGAACAAAAGTAAGGCTTTTTGCGGAATTAAATAAATATCTAATTTTACAGAATAAATCCACTTCCCATGAAGCGTGTCATTTCCCTTACAGGAACCCTGATCCTCCTGCTTACCGCCTCCATTGCTACCGCTCAGTCACAATCCACACAATCGACTGCCCCGAAGTACGACCTCGCACGCGACCCTGTACTCTATACAGTTGGCTACGCACATCTCGATACCGAATGGAGATGGGATTATACGGAGACAATCAACGACTTCCTGAAGAAGACACTGGATGAGAATTTTCAGCGGTTTGAAAAATATAAGCCTTATGTATTCACCTTTTCTGGTGCCCGGCGCTATAAGATGATGAAGGAGTATTATCCCGACAGGTACGAGAAGATGAAGAAGTATGTTGCCCAGGGAAGGTGGTTTGTGGGTGGTTCTTCGGTTGATGAGTGCGATGCCAATGCCCCTTCGCCCGAGTCTGTCATCCGCCAGGTACTATACGGAAACGCCTACTTCCGCGCAGAATTTAACAAGGAGAGTGTCGATTTCCTCCTCCCCGACTGTTTCGGGTTCCAGTCAAGCCTGCCTTCGGTGCTCGCCCATGCCGGTGTGAAGGGTTTCTCGACCCAGAAACTGGAGTGGGGATCGGCTGTTGGCATTCCTTTCAGCATTGGCAACTGGACCGGTCCCGATGGGAAAGGGGTGGTTGCAGCGCTCAATGCCACCGACTACACCGGCCATATCCAGGAAAGGCTCGACACTTCGAAATACTGGGCCAGACGGATTGATGAAAACGGGAAAAAGTATGGCCTTTTTGCCGACTACCGCTACTACGGGGTGGGCGACGTTGGCGGTGCGCCACTCGAAAAAGATGTGAAGAACCTGGTGGGCAGCCTCGGTCAAACCGGCAGCTTGTTCACGGTCTACCCGGCCTCCTCCGACCAGCTCTTCCGCGACATTACGGATGAGCAGAAATCAAAGCTGCCCACATACAGCGGCGACCTCCTTCTCACGCAGCATTCGGCAGGATCGCTCACCTCGCAGGCCTATATGAAAAAATGGAACCGCCAGAATGAACAGCTGGCCCTGGCTGCCGAGCCTCTTGCGGTTATGGCCGACTGGCTGGGCGGCATAAAATACCCGTTGCAGCGAATCAACAGCGCGTGGTGGCTCGTTCTTGGCAGCCAGATGCACGATATCCTGCCCGGGACAAGTATTCCCAAGGCTTACGAGTATGCCTGGAACGATGAAGTGCTTGCCATGAACCAGTTTGCCGGTGTGGTCGAGAGTTCGGCCGGCGGCGTGATCCGGGCCATGGATACGCGGGGTACAGGAAAAGCGGTTGCGGTCTATAATCCGCTGGCAATCGCCCGAACCGAGATTGTGGAAGCCGAAGTCATTTTTCCGGAAGGGGTTCCCGGCTTTGTAAAGGTATTCGACCCGGCCGGCAAAGAGATCCCAAGCCAGGTGCTGGTGACTTCAAAAACCATGATCAGGATTCTTTTTATGGCATCAGTTCCATCACTTGGTTTTACTGTTTACGATGTGCAGCCGGCGAAAGCGGCAGGCGTCTACCCGACAACCCTCTCAGCAGGAAAAAATTTCCTCGACAATGAATTTATCAAACTAACAATAAACGCTGCCGGAGATATCTCCAGCATCATTGACAAGAAACAGGGGAAAGAGGTTCTTTCGGCACCATCACGGCTCGAATTCCTGAAGGAGCATCCGGACTACTGGCCTGCCTGGAACATGGACTGGAAAGACAGGAAAAATCCACCCGTCGCCTATCTCTCCGGACCGGCCCTCATCACCACGGTCGAAAAGGGCCCTCTGCGCGCCATCATCCGGGTGGAGCGAACCACCCGCAATTCGACCATTGCACAGTATATCCAGCTTTTTGCCGGACGGGAAGCCGTTGTTGTGAAAAACTTCGCGACATGGCAAAGCCGGGGTGTGAGTCTGAAGGCCTCCTTTCCGCTGGTTGCAGCCAACCCCGTGGCGACATACAACCTTGGACTCGGAACCATCACCCGCGATAACAACAACGAAAAAAAGTACGAAGTGCCCTCCCGCGAATGGATCGATCTTACCGACAAGTCAGGAAACTTCGGGGTGAGTATTATCGAAGACTGCAAATTCGGTTCCGACAAGCCCAACGACAAAACCCTCCGGCTGACCCTTCTCTATACGCCGGCTACAAATTTTTACCACGACCAGGCCACCCAGGACTGGGGAGTTCATGAGTTCACCTATGGCATTTACAGCCACAAGGGTGACTGGCGCACCGGGCGCACCGAATGGCAGGCCCGCAGCCTGAACCAACCCATGCGCACATTCCAGGTCAACTCCCACCCGGGTTACCTGGGTAGGACCTTTTCATTTGCCCAGGTATCATCAGCTCAGGTCGACATCCGGTCGATGAAGAAGGCCGAGAGCGGCCCCATGGTGATTGTCCGGCTGCAGGAGCTCTCCGGGAAGGATATCGCCGGAGTGGAGATCGGTCTGGCTTCCAAAATAACCAGCGCTTACGAAGTCGACGGACAGGAGCGCCGCATTGGGGATGCCGTGCTGAAGAATGGCAAACTGGTCGTCGATTTTACAAAATCCGCCATCCGCAGCTTTGCACTGCAGCCTGAACCTGCCCCGGAACCACTCTCCCCCCCCGCGAGTATTGAGATCCCGATTCCCTATGACCAGGACGTTGTTAGCAGTGAGAAACTCAAGAAGAACGGCGGTTTCGACGGCAACAAATTCTCTGTTCCTGCCGAACAGTTCCCCGAACGGATCACTGTCGACGGGGTCGATTTTAAGCTCGGCCCAAAAACCGACGGACAGAACAACGTGCTTACCTGCAGGGGACAAAAGATAACCCTGCCCAAAACCGGGAATTATAACCATGTTTATATCCTGGCGGCAGCGCTCACCGACACCAGCGGGATATTCAGGGCCGGCAACCTGAAGACAACTCTCAGGATCCAGAAATACAACGGAAAAATAGGGCAGTACGACAACCGCATCTGGGACAAGCTCGGACGAATCAAAGGGCTGGAAAAAGGTTACATAAAACGCGACGAGGTGGCCTTTTTCGCAACCCACCTTCATAAGGATACCCTAAATATACCCTATCAGTATGCCTATGTTTTTAAATATGCAATAGATGCCAGTCCCACCACCGGGTTCCTGCAACTCCCCGAGAATGAGGCGATAAAAATCTTTGCCATAACCGCGGCCGATCAGCTTTTTGACCCGGCAAGGCCTGCGTTGCCACTGTATGATGACTTTACCGGCCGCCAGGCGATGGCCCTTAACCTTCCGAAAAGCTATGTTGACGAAAAAATGGCACCCTCTGCCGAGGTGGTGGTTACCCGAAAAGGCAAACTCACCGATCTGCCTGCCCGGCTGACCATGAAAGACTATGCCGACCTCCACATGCCGAACGGGGTTACGGTTAAGTACTTTTACTCCAATGCCGATACCAACCTTAAAGGAGTTGAGGACGGATTGAATGCATCGGCCGTGAATGATGGCATGTACGATCTCCTGCCTGCCGATTCGGTTGCCGACAGGTGGTCGGAAACAGGTGAGGGGCGAATCTGGATGGACCTGCAGAATGAGATAGAACTCGACAGCATCCATATCTTTTCATCGCAGGACATCCGTCGCGGCGCGCAGTCATTCTCGCTGTGGGGAGCTACCGGGGAATCCACTCCCAATGAGAAGGGCGATCCCAAAGCTGCCGGGTGGTCGTACCTTCTAACCGTGCCTCCGCAGGATACCTGGGGCAACAGCAAGATCCTGTTTACGATAAAGCCGATGAAAGACCGGTCCAAACAGTATCGCTACCTCCTGTGGGTAAGTGAAGATTCGATGCATGGCCCATGCTACTTCAGGGAGGTGGATGTGTTCGAAAAACAAAAATAGGTGATGAAAACCCTGGTTACATATTATTCCGAGACAGGCAATACAGAGAAAATAGCTGAAGCCATCTTTAGCAAAGTTTCCGGTGCAAAGGATTTCCTGACATTCACTGTGATAGATTCACTCGATGGCTATGACCTGATCTTTTTTGGGTTTCCCATCAAGCAGTTTGGCCCGCCCCGAAAAGTAAGGACGTTCTTAAAGGCACACGCTGCAGGAAAAAATATCGCGCTGTTTGTCACCCATGCCTCCTGGGAGGCCCCGGACCAATCAGAACTGCTTGCCGGCTGGCTGGAGAGGTGCAAGGCCGCGGCCGAAGGGGCTAACATTGTCGGGTTCTTTCACTGTCGGGGCGAACTTGCTGCGACCTCCGCAGCCCAATTCCTGGAATCGGAAATCGCGGAAGTACGCAAGTTCGGCAGCCTGCAGCCTGCCACGGTGGGGCATCCGGATGCTGCCGAGCTGGCCCGGGCGAGGAGGTTTGCGCTTAGGGTGGTGAAGGAACAATCGAACAGTTGAACAGTAGAACATTAGAAACAGATATGACCACAGGCCCCCGATTTTCAGGTGCGATGCAAAAGATTGCCCTTCTGTTTGTCCTTATGATATGCCTTTCGGCGGTGATTCGTGCGCAAAGCCAGGCCGACACCTACATCCGGCCAACCGATGCCGGAGTCGCTGAAAACCTGAAGCAGTGGCAGGGATACAAATTCGGGGTGCTCATCCATATGGGGCTATACAGTCAGCTGGGTATTGTTGAGTCGTGGGCGCTCTGTCCGGAGGAATGGTGCGGCCGTCCCAACGACGACTATTGCAGCTTCGCGGCCGGCTACAGAAATACGAGAGCTATCCTCAACCCGGTGAAATTCGATCCGCAGCGTTGGGCGAAAGCGATCAAAGGAGCGGGCGCAAAATATGTAATCTACAGCATGAAGCACCACGATGGCTTTTGCATGTACGACAGCAAATACACCGATTTCAAGATTACCGACAAAGGATGCCCCTTCTCAGTCAATCCGAAGGCTAATACCGCAAAGGAGGTCTTTAACGCCTGCCGTGCGGAGGGTTTGATTGTGGGCGCCTACTTCTCGAAGCCTGACTGGAGTTCCCCTGACTTCTGGTGGCCCTATTTTCCGCCCAAAGACCGCAATCCCAACTACGATATCACGAAACACCCCGAGCGGTGGAAAAGATTCGTTGATTACACCCAAAACCAACTGAACGAGATCACCTCCGATTACGGGAAACTCGATATCCTCTGGCTCGATGGCTGCTGGGTGATGCCAAAGTCAAGCATAAACAAACACGTGGAGGAGTTCTGCAAATATCCTTACGACCTCGATATCGACATGCGGTCAATCGCCACCAGGGCCCGGCAAAAACAGCCCGGGATGCTCATCGTCGACCGCTGGGTGCAGGGTCCTTTCGAAGACTATCTTACACCCGAACAAAAAACTCCGGATAAAGCCCTCACCGTGCCATGGGAGAGCTGTATAACACTGGGCGACGCCTGGGGCTGGGTGCCCAACGACAATTACAAACCATCGCGGGAGGTGATCCGGCTGCTGGTCAGGATCGTGGCCAAAGGGGGCAACCTGCTGCTCGGTTTCGGTCCGGATGGTTCGGGTGAATTCGATCCGAAAGTATACCAGCGTCTTGAAGAGATCGGCAAATGGCTGAATATTAATGGCGAGGCCATCTATGGTACCGTTCCCGTGGAGCCTTTTCAGGATGGTAATATGGCCTATACCTCCAAAGGAACAGATACTGTCTATGCCATCTATCTCCCTGGAAACGATGAAACCGAACTGCCGGAAAGGCTGATGGTTAAGACCACGATAAAGGCGAAGTTCAATTGCACCCTCCTGGCCTCGGGTCAGAGGCTGCGGTGTTCGCCGGCAGCGGATGGACTGACCCTGTTCCTTACCCCCGAACTCAGGCGGGAACTGGTAAGACAACCCGCAATCGTGATTAAAATTACTGCGAGATAGCAATGGAGCAACCCTTCGACATGTTCGGGATTACCGGGGCGGTGGTGGATGAGATCCGCAGCCATGCCACCCATCCCCATCGTCACGAATACGAAGAGCTGCTGATAATAACCCTGGGAAATCCATCCCATTTCATCGACTTTTTCGAGGAGACCCTCTCCGCGCCGGTTGTTATTTATGTCGCCCAGGGCAAGGTTCACGAATTCAGGCCCGACCCTAAAACCCGCGGCTGGTGTATCCGCTACCGCAACGACTTCATCAGGGAGAGCAACTTTCACTTCTTCTCCAATTACCTCGACAGGATTCACTTTTCGTTCGATACAGGGAATTGCCGTCAGAAGATCGGCATCCTGTGCGAACTGATCCTGCATGAATACGAGAATCATCCGGATCAGCCGGCCGTTTACCGCCACCTTTTATCAGCGCTTCTGGCCAAACTTGAAGCGGAAGGGACCCACCGGATCCCCACCGACCCGGAGTCGCGTTTGCCCCACCAGATCGCCTTCCGGAATTTCCTCCGGATCCTGGAAGACAATTTTACACGCCCGCTGGGGGTAGGGTTTTATGCCGACAAGCTGAACACCTCGGTGCGCAACCTCAACCTGGTTTGCCAGAAGGTGTTTGGAAAAAGTGTTTCGGAGATCATCGAAACCCGTAAACTGATCGAGGCCCGACGCCTGCTTCTCAACTCTCCAATGAACATTTCAGAGATCGGCTATGCTCTCGGATACAATGAGAAGTCATATTTTACAAGGGTTTTCAGCAAGAAGACCGGGCTCACTCCCACCGGATTCCGGGCCGCAATGCTACCTCTTGTTGCTTAGTAAATTTCCTAAAAGTACCACCCTGTTTCCGTTTTGTGTTACCTCCGCCATGATGGTTTGACGCAATTTTGCATCGTCAATTATCGCGAAGGGAAACAGATGAACCTGAATGAAATTAACAGGCTGCAAGAATCCACAGGAACCCCGGAAAGGATGCCGGTGCTCTTTGTGGGCCACGGAAGTCCGATGAACGCCATCGAAGAGAATGAGTTCTCGGCAGAATGGCGCTCCGTGGGTGAATCCATGCCAAAACCACGCGCCATACTTTGCATCTCGGCACACTGGGAAACCAAAGGAACTCAGGTAACAGCCATGCCCCAACCAAGAACAATTCACGATTTCTGCGGGTTTCCCGACAAACTGTTCCAGGTTCAATACCCGGCACCGGGCAACTCCCTGGTCGCCATGGAAACGCAAGATGCGCTCTCCCCCGCATTTGTGGAGCCCGACCAGAAATGGGGACTCGACCATGGGTGCTGGAGTGTGTTGAAGCACATGTATCCGAAAGCCGATGTTCCGGTGCTCCAGCTAAGCCTCGACCACACATTGTCGCCTGTTGGGCACTACAATCTGGCCAGGCAGCTTGCTCCACTTCGCCGCAAAGGAATCCTCATTATGGGAAGCGGGAACATCGTACACAATCTCCGCACCATCAACGGGCACAACCCCGGTGGTGGCCACGACTGGGCTGAAGAGGCCAACGAAAAAATTAAAGGACTTATCCTGAACCACGATCATTCATCCCTGGCAGATTATCACAACCTCGGAAGGGAAGTTCAACTCTCTGTACCCACCCCCGAGCATTTTCTGCCGCTGCTTTACACCCTCGCCTTGCGGGAAGAGAATGAACAGGTCACACTTTTTAATGATAAAGTGGTGTACGGTTCAATATCAATGACTTCAATCAAGATCAATTAATCATAAACCTAAAACAAAAACCAATGAAAACTATAGCAAAATCAATGATAGTAATGGTGGTCGCTTTGATGACCATCGCCAGTGCACATGCCCAGACCAAATGGAATGTCGATAAAAGCCATTCGAATGTCAAATTCACAGTCACACACCTGGTGATTTCAGAGGTGGATG
>CAYHCQ010000101.1:0-12933 GCA_964355115.1 uncultured Prolixibacteraceae bacterium
ATTGAATGCAAAACCCCTTTCATCCCTGGGAGAAGGGCATAAGGCAGAGGTTTGCGTCGACTGTACCGGCAGCCCTGATGGAATAAACATTGCACTCTCGCATTTGTTCCCTAGGGGTAAACTTGTGCTGAAAACCACCGTTGCCAACCCCGAAAAAATTGACCTAAACCAGATCGTCATCAACGAATTTGAGATCATCGGTTCGCGATGCGGGCTTTTTGAACCCGCCCTCAGCCTCCTGAGCCAGGGGCTGGTGAACCCTGAGCCGCTGATTTCGAAAATTTTCGAATTTTCAAAGATTATTGACGCGTTCAATGTAGCAAAGGAGCCGGGATCGCTGAAAATACTCATCAAACATTGATCTGGCCGAAGGTTTTCATCCCTCCGACAATTATATTAAAAATTGTTTCGGATTGAAAAAATTGAATTAATTTCGCATGGTACTATGATCAATTATCCAGAGGTACCTAGCATCTGTCTTATGAACAAAATCTCAACTGGTTTTATGAAAACATTGACACACAAAATTTCCGGCGTTGCACTCGTAGCATTTCTCCTTGTCATCGCCCTTTCCGGTTGCAACAACGCTGCAAACCAGGATCAACAGGCAAACGAAGCTACCGCCGACACCATCCAGAAGGAGGTGACACTCAGCCCCGAATCACAAAGTCTTCTTTACCAGTTCCCCACCCCTTTCGAAGTTACGACCATGCTTGAGAAGGCCAAGGCTGGCTTTATCTTCGACATCACCAACAGCCCTGCCAATGCCGGCATGTATTCCACCGAGAAAGCCAAAGCGCTCAACCTGGGCATCTACAGCGCCGACCTGAGCTATTCGGCAACGTACAACCGGACCGATGAAACAAATAAATTCCTTGCAGCCACCAATAAACTGGCTGATGAACTGGGGATTGCAGGTGTTTACGACAACACCCTAATGGAAAAGGTAAAGAAATTCAACAACAAGAAAGATTCCCTTGTTGCCACAATAAACAAAGTTTTCGGGATGACCAACGATTTCCTCTCGAAGAACAACCGCAACCAGATCGCTGTGCTGATCGCGGCCGGCGCATTCACGGAAGGTATTTATCTGGCAGCATCGCTCAATGAAGTGGCCAAGGACAACACAAAAATCTCAGAAGTCATTCTGATGCAGAAGGCCAATTACGAGAAACTACTCACCATCCTGCAGGCATATAATGCAGATGCCAACATGAAACCGGTAGCCGATGAAATAGCCAAATTACAGCCCATCTGGACAAGCTACGGCCTCGAAGGTGGCAAGAAACTTCCCCAGCAGAAGGCATTGGAAATTTCTGACCTTGCCGAGAGCGTTCGCAACGTCTTTGTAAAATAATCAATCCATCACGGGTTTGAAAACCGCCTTTTCCCGGGGCGGTTTTTTTTTGCTCCAAATTACGTACTTTTGATTCTGAAAATTCTCCTTCCATGTCGGAACCCATCCTGATGGCATTGGTGCAGCTTTTCGCCATAGTTGCAGCCTCCGTTAAAAAGCAGGTCTCAGCCAATGCGCGAACAATTCTGGAATCATATCTCGGGCAGCACCTCAAAAATGTGGAGCTTGAGGAGTACCTGAAACTCTTTGACGAGCTCGTGTTTTTCCATCAGCCCGAAGAGGATGTGGCCTCCGGGGAGGGGCTTGATGTTTCCGATAAAATCAGGTCAATCTGTGAAAAAATACAGAAGCAGCTGAATGCCCGCGACAGGCTTATTGTTTTCATCAAATTTCTTGAATTCCTGGAGGAGATCACTAAGGAAACCACAGGGAAATCGGCCGTTGAAAGCACTCTTGCCAACAGGTATGCCGAAATTTTCCGTGCAGTATTCAATCAGCCTGAGCAGGAATACCGCAACACCCGGGCCTTCGTTTTCGATCCGCTTGGATCTGAAATGCAGAAGCAGAACCTCCTGGTTATCGGGCCCGATGATACAGTGGCGGCGAAAGGATTCAGGTTCATCCTTCGTGAACATATCGGCGGAATGATCTTGCTGTTGTATATCCCCTCCGTAAGAACATTCATCTGTCGCTATCTTGGCAATGACGACCTGTACCTCAATGGGCACAATGTGATGCCATACCGCTCCTTTCTCTTCCTCAACGGGTCGATACTGAATAACCTGAAGATTAGTCCGGTTTACTATACCGACATCGCCGCCCAGTTCCTCCATACAAAGGAAAAAGTGAGGATTGAATTTACGGCAAAAGAGGTCGAGTACAGGTTTAAGAACAGCTCCAACGGCATTCACCCGTTCAGCTTTACGGCAGGTTCCGGCGAACTCATCGGCGTTATGGGTGGGAGCGGCGTTGGGAAATCCACCCTTCTGAATGTTCTCAACGGGGCGCTTCCTTTGAAAAATGGTCAGATACTCATCAACGGATACAACCTGGCGAATGAGCGCGATAAGCTTCAGGGAGTCATCGGCTTTGTTCCCCAGGATGATCTACTGATAGAAGAACTGACGGTTTTCCAGAATCTCTATTATAATGCGAGGCTCTGTTTCCGCGATTTCTCAGAAAAGCAGCTTATCCGTTCCGTGATGCGGGTGCTGATGGATATTGACCTGATCGGGATAAGGGATCTTACCGTAGGCGACCCGCTCAACAAGTTTATCAGCGGAGGGCAGCGCAAACGTCTCAACATTGCGCTTGAACTGATACGCGAACCCGCCATTCTTTTTGCCGATGAGCCTACCTCCGGACTCTCCAGTATGGACTCCGAAATGGTTATGCTGCTGTTGAAGGAGCAAACCCTGAAAGGCAGACTTGTCATTGTAAATATTCACCAGCCATCGTCGGATATCTATAAGCTTTTCGACAAGCTCCTTATCATGGACAAGGGCGGCTATCCGATTTACTATGGCAACCCGATTGATGCACTAACTTACTTCAAATCGGCAACTAACCACGTGAACCCGACGGAAAGTGAATGTCTGAACTGCGGCTATGTAAATCCCGAACAACTTTTGCAGATCACCGAATCGAAGATCCTGAATGAATATGGCAAACTTACCAGCAACCGGCGTGTTACGCCAATTGAATGGTACAACCTCTTCAGGAAAAACATACAGCCTGAAATTGCCATCAGGGAGAACCGGCACGAACTGCCGAAGAATTACTTTAAAGTACCCGGCTGGTTCAAACAGTTCCGGATCTTCAGTATCAGAAATCTTCTTACCAAGATCACCAACCGTCAGTACCTGCTGATCAACCTGCTGGAAGCGCCTTTTCTGGCAGCACTTCTTGCAATTCTGACCCGGTATAAATCCGGCGACGACTATATTTTCGGCGACAACCGGAACCTTGTTGCCTACCTCTTTATGAGCGTTGTCGTTTCCCTGTTCCTTGGCATGATGGTGAGCGCTGAGGAGATCATCAAAGACAGGAAGATCCTTAAACGGGAAGCATTCCTCCACCTCAGCCGGTTCAGTTACCTCAATTCAAAGATCATCCTGCTTTTTGTTCTTTCTGCCATTCAGACACTTCTTTATGTGCTGGCAGGCAACCTGATCCTTGGGATTCATGGCATGACACTCAGTTACTGGCTGATCCTCTTTACTACATCCTGCTTTGCAAATATGGTTGGACTAAATTTATCTGCAGGACTTGATTCGGTGGTCGCCATCTACATTCTGATCCCATTCATCCTGGTGCCGCAGCTGCTGCTCAGCGGAACCGTCGTGAACTTCGACTACCTGAATCCGGCCATTGCCTCCCGAAAAAATGTGCCCGTAGTCGGCGATGTAATGACCTCCCGGTGGTCATTTGAAGCTCTGGCTGTTGAACAGTTCCGGAACAATAAATACGAACGCATTTTTTACCCCTATGATAAAGAAATTTCAAGGTACGCCTACATCACCTCGTATGTGATTCCAACCCTGAAATCGGAGATGGATGAGTGCCAGCGAAATACTATAAAAAAGGAGAATGGCAGGACCACCGCCCAGTATGTTAAAATCCTGAAAAACGAGATCCCTCCCCTGCAAAGAGAGGCTGGATTTGGACCGATGCCCGGATTGGAAAAGCTTTCGGCAGAGAATTTCGACATCCGGATCGTAGAACCATCGAAAAGCTACCTGGATTCAATGAGCCGGTATTACTCTTCGCGGCTCACCGATATGAGTACCCGCCGCGACGCCAGGTATGAAGAACTTGTCGCTGCAATGGGAAGCGATGCAGTTTACAAATTCAAACAGGAGTACTATAATGACAACCTCGCCGACCTGGTTCTCAACAAGGCGACCGAGAACAAAATCATTGAAGGGGATGGCCAGCTGATCCGTAAAAAGGATCCGGTGTACATGAAACCTTTATCGAAAGCCGGCCGGGCGCATTTCTACTCACCGGTGAAGAGACTCGGTAGTTTAGAGGTGGATACGTTCTGGTTCAACTTTGCCGTAATCTGGGGCATGTCGCTGATGCTTTATTTCATGCTCCTCTTCGACCTGCTGAAACGGGGAATCAACTTTTTCCGCTACTCTTTGTTTACCTGAACTGAGTTCTGATATACGGGAGAATCGTTCTGGAAAATTTTGAAATCAATCTGATGAGGCAGGCTGTTCTTATTATACAGCTGTACAATATATTTGTTGTCGCCCACATTGTTGATCTGAATGAAATTGGAGGCTGCCAGTGCATTTGACTGATCGTTGACCTGAACGTTCTGTACATTGAGCACCGTAAAGTTGTTCACGTCGAAATCGAGAATCGCTTTTACCGGGTAGAGCGACGAGAGCTCAATCCTGACCTCCACAATTTTTGTCGAATACCTTACATTGCAAATGCCCTTGGCCAGAGGGCTTTCGAATTGCAGCACATCGGCAGTTTTCATGTTGTCAAAAGAACGTGAATCATAGAGCGTACCCTTCATTTCGGAAACCACCGGTTCCTCGGGACTGAGGCTGCTCTGGATAAGAACGAGTATCAGTAGTCCCGTAAAAATCCCCAGGGTATAAACGAACCCGTACCTTACTGCCGGACTCTTCCAGATGCTCCGAACCACGAGGATCTCCGGCTTCTTATCTGTTTGTTGTGTTTCCATTTTGATTGCGAATCAGATTTATACTCCATTTAACCTAACCATGTAACAAGGGAAAATCTCTATAAAATTAATCAATATTCTCCTGGTTCAACATCGAAATCTTCCATAGATCCTTTCTGCTCATCCTAAGAACAGGCGCAATGGCGAGGTAGCCTGCATTCCCTATGCTTCGCCTGAGGGACTTCAACTCCCTGAGTTTGTCAGGGATTTCAGGGTCCGGGGCAGCCGCCAGGTCATTTTCCCTGAGCATCATATTGCTCTTGGCCTTCAGCGACAGTTCGAGGTACAAGCTTATAAAACAATACATGTCGAAGACCACCTCTCCGGGAAAATGGTTTCGCACCGAAAGCAGAAAGCAACCTGTTCTGGTTTCAGAAAACCGGCCTTTTTTTATCATTTGCAGCAAGGATACCTCCGAGTCGAATTCAACCTCGAGCCAGGTGCGGATTGTCTTTTCATTCTGCCTGAATATGAGGAGAATAGTGGCGGGTATGAGGATAAGCATCATGATGGTGGAGATGAGCGGTGAGATCAGGAACCGGTTGTACAATCCGTGAATGACGATTGCTACCAAACCGCTTGTCAGTTCCGCCATGACCAGGTTCGACCTCCTGTTCATTGCGCTCATGCAAAGAATCCCGAAAATTGCCGTAGTGCCGCTATGCATCACCGCCGTTCCAAATCCGCGGGTAACCCAAACCAACATGTTCCCTTCGTTGCTGGCATAGGTAAACAGGTAAAACAGGTTTTCACAAAAGGCAAAGGCAGCGCCGATCGAAAACCCGTAAATGGCACCATCGATCATGAACCCGATCCGGTTCTTCCTTATCAGTAAAAGCAGGATAGAAAGTTTGAACGTCTCTTCCACTACAGGTGCTATATAGCCGGAATAGGCATGAATGGAGATTTCAAGATGGTGCAGGAGGAAGGTGTTGAGAAAAAAGCTCAGGAAGGCGCTCAAAATACCCCAGGCCAGGCAGAGCATCAGAATGTTCGCTTTGACCAACTTCATGCTGTCGAGATACAACAGAATGACCAGAAGGAGGAAAACAGGAATAAGGGCAATAACGATCTTAAGGATCATACTGTTCCGGGTTGCAGCTAATGGTCACAATGGCAACTGGCTTTGTATGCCCGGGCCAGCCTGTCTGTTTTTTTCATGACCCGCATGAGGTTGCCACCCCATATCTTTCGGATCTCGTTTTTCGAATATCCCCGTTTTACCAGTTCAAGGGTGATGTTGCCCATTTCACTTACATCGAAACACCCCTGAACCCCTCCGCCGCCATCGAAATCGGTGCCGATACCCACATGGTTGATCCCGGCAACTTTTACTATATGGTCGATGTGATCCGCAACATCCGAAACAGTCGCAAGTTTAGGCGGATATTTATCGTTGATGTCATTCCACTCTTTGCGTGCAGCCTTCATCTCATCATCAGTAAGATCGTCAAAACCACGAAACTTTTTCCTCACGGCAGCACGCACCGAATCCCGCACAGGGTTTGGCTCCGGTGTTTTTACATAATCGCTTAAAATACACATCTGTACCACTCCCCCTTTTGAGGCAACGGCCCTGAGCAGATCGTCGGACAGGTTACGCGGATTGTCGCAGAGCGCCCTGGCACAGGAATGAGAGGCAATAATGGGAGCTTTGGAACAGGAGAGTACATCCCTGAGCGCTTTATCGGAGATGTGTGAAACGTCGACCATGATGCCAAGTTCATTCATCTCACGAACCACCTCGTATCCGAATGGGCTCAGGCCGTTATTTTCAACGGTATCGGTCGACGAGTCGCAGATGTCGTTGTTTTTGGTATGGCAAAGTGTAACATACCTGGTTCCCCTGAGATAGTAAGTACTGAGCAGCGAAAGATCTTTGCCGATTGCATACCCGTTTTCAATCCCAACCAATACCGATCTTTTATCCTCTTTTGCTAACCGGATCACATCCCCGGGCGTGATTGCCAACCCGGCAATTTCAGGGTATCGGGTTACAATTGCTTCGATGGTGTCGAACAATTGGAGAGCACGAAGCTTTACCTTCTCATAGCTTTCGGGATTCCTGGGGCCCTGGGAAACAAATACGGCAAAAAAAGCACCATCGAGCCCACCCTCCTTCATTCGCGGAAAGTCGATTTTCGTATACTCCTTCCGGGGATCGTGACGCTGGTTCATGTCAAACCCTTTCTGCATCATCCGCAAAGGGGTATCGGTATGCGAGTCGATGGTTATCACCGAGGCGTGAATCTTCGCCGCCTTTACCGCCAGCGCCTTATCGTCGTTACCGGCCCCGCAAAAGCCAGCTGAAAACATTACAACCAGAAAAACCATCAGAAATCTCTTCATAAATTTCCATTAAACCTATTGCTACTGCCTAACTCTAAACTCTTAACTCTTAACTCTTAACTCTTAACTCTTATCTCTTAACTCTTAACTGCCTAAGGTACAGCTGTATCGTATTCTCCAGCCCCAGGTACAACGCATCGCAGACCAATGCATGTCCGATGGAGACCTCCAGTAATCCTGAAACATTTTCATGAAAATATCGGAGATTATCAAGGCTGAGATCGTGTCCGGCATTGAGCCCGAGTCCGGCTTCAGCAGCCACCAGTGCAGCCTCGGAGAAAGGTTTTACGGCCGATTCACGGTTCAGCGGATAGTTGCGTGCGTACGATTCGGTATAGAGTTCAATCCGGTCGGTACCTGTTTCAGCAGCCTTGCGGATCATCACAGCATCGGTCTCAATGAAAACAGATGTACGGATACCGTGTCTGTGAAATTCACCGATCACCTCCTTCAGGAAAGCTTCATGTTTGACTGTGTCCCAGCCGGCATTCGAAGTAAGTGCATCCGGGGGATCAGGAACCAGTGTTACCTGAGCCGGCTTCACGGAAATTACGAGGTCGATGAACGGTTTTGCAGGATAGCCTTCAATGTTGAATTCTGTCGCAAGCAAAGGTTTCAGGTCAGTCACATCCTTATACCTGATATGCCGTTCATCGGGCCTTGGATGAACTGTGATGCCCTGGGCGCCGAATCGCTCACAGTCAATGGCAACCTTTATCAGGTTGGGCATATTCCCACCCCTGGCGTTGCGCAGCGTGGCTATTTTGTTTATATTTACGCTTAGCTTTGTCATCATCAAAAATTTGCACAAAACTAATACAAAAGGAAACTCAAATTCCTCATTCTTAATTCTTAATTCATAATTCATATTTCGTAATTTCTTACTCACATGAGGGCAGTCATCCAGCGGGTTACAGAGGCGGGTGTTCACACCGGCGACAGGGTTTCGGGTTCAATTGGCCCGGGACTCCTCATTCTTGCCGGATTTGAGGAGATGGATTCGGAAGAGGACATTGAGTGGATTTCAGGCAAAATTCTCCGTTTGCGGATCTTCAGCGACAACGAGGGGATAATGAACCTCTCCGTAACAGAAACCAGAGGCGATCTCCTGTTGGTCAGTCAGTTTACACTGCACGCAAGCACAAAAAAGGGAAACCGTCCTTCATACATAAGGGCGGCAAGGCCGGAAACTGCCATCCCACTGTATCAGTCCTTGATCCGGAATCTCACTGCCGGACTCGGAAAAACAGTACAAACCGGCGAATTCGGAGCTATGATGAGGGTGCAACTGGTTAATGACGGGCCTGTGACCATCATCATCGATACAAAAAACAGGGAATAATCTCAACCCGGAATTATTCATCTCTTATTTTTATTTTTTTTCCAAACAATTACATATATTTGGAATGGTATTTCATTGCCCTTCCAAACCATAGAACCCATGAAAAAGATTCTGATTATCGAGGATGAAAGGATTCTTATGGAGACTGCTTCTGATTTCCTCCGCGAAGAGGGATATGAAGTACTGAAAGCCACCAACGGAGAAACGGGCATCGAAATGGCAACCCTTTACCTGCCTGACCTTATCCTTTGTGATATTTCCATGCCCAAATTTGACGGATACCAGGTCTATGAAAAGCTTCAATCGGGGTTTTCGACCGCCAGGATTCCCTTTATTTTCATGACGGCCAAGGCAGAGAGGGAGGAGGTGCGCATCGGGATGCAGATGGGGGCTGATGATTATATTACCAAACCCATCAATTTCAGGGAGCTGAAAAAGAGCATCAGTATCCGGCTCGACAAGGTGGAGAAGACCATCCGCAAGAGCGAAGCCAAATACCATGCCCTTTTCCAGCTTGCCAAAGATGCAATTCTTGTCCTCAACCCCGGCGACGGAAAAATTCTGGATGCAAACCAATCCTGCATCAACCTCCTGGGATACCAGAAAGATGAACTTTTGCGGTCCGCCGGCTATCCGATGCTTTTGGGAGCCGCCTTCACAGAAGAAAACCTGTTCTGGAATTCCGTCACTATGGAGGACACTGAATGGAAGAAAAAATCAGGTGAAATGGTTCCGCTGCAGGTAAGCGGGACCTCCATTGATGTTGGTGGTGAGACGGTTTTTCTGCTTATCGCCCGTGATATAACTGAAATGCTGGCCAAGGAGGCCGCACTTAAATCCAGTGAGGAAAAATACCGCGACCTTGTCGAAAATACCGGCGAAGGTCTTGGCTCAGTTGACCCCGACGAGCGGTTCACCTATGTAAACCCGGCCGCCTGCGAAATTTTCGGACTACCGTCAGAAAAAATGATCGGGGCGCACCTCCCTGATTTTCTTGATCCTTCATCAATTGAAGAGGTTACCAGGCAGACTGCTGCACGAAAAGAGGGCCAGAGAAGCATTTATGAACTCGAGATCATACGTCCCGATAAAGGACACCGCTGGATAATTGTCACCGCTACCCCCCAGTATGATCCTGATGGTAATTTCAGCGGTACTTTCGGAATTTTCAGAGACATCACCAAACGTAAGCTGACAGAAGAAAAACTACTGGAGAGCGAGCTGCGGCTCAGAGAGATTGTTGACCTGACAAACGACTGGATATGGGAGATAGATCCGGAATGGAAATACCGGTATGTTTCGCCGAAAATTTTTAACATCCTGGGTTACACCAGGGAGGAGATGATCGGGAAATCACCCTTCGATTTCCTCCTGCCGGAAGACTTGGCCGATATTAAGTTGAACCTGAGAACTTTCGTCCACCAGTACAAACCTCTGAATGCCATCGAGACCCGGGCGACACATAAATCGGGTAAGGTAGTGTACCTTGAAACATCAGGTGTTCCCGTGTTCGACGATAAGGGTAACTACATGGGCTACAGGGGAGCCGACAGGGACATCACATTGCGTAAACTCTACGAAAAAGAGCTTATCATCTCTAAAGATAAGGCACAGGAGTCAGACAGGCTAAAATCCTCCATTCTGGCGAATATCAGCCATGAGCTGAGAACACCTCTGAATGGCATACTTGGATTTGCCGAAATCCTGAAACAGGAGCTGCGCGATACAGAGTACGACATCATGGCCGAAAACATCCACAGTTCAGGCCGAAGGCTCATGTCGACCCTCAACTCCATCATCACACTTTCACAACTGGAAGCCGGGAAGGTAGCATTATCATTGAAACCATTAATGATTGAGGAGAGCATCGCATCGGTCATCAAATCGATGGAATCCTATGCTGCCGAAAAGCGCATCTTCATCAATACCCAGGGAGTTAAGTCGATGGAGATCAGCTCTGATGATCATCTTTTCAGGCAACTATTCAGACAAATCGTCGACAATGCGATAAAATTTACGGAAAATGGAGGCATTTCTATTGAGACACAGAAAGTAACAGAGGAAAATACAGAGTGGTCTGTTGTGAAGGTTTCCGATACCGGAATAGGTATCAGCAAGGAGTATTTCGAGATCATCTTCCATGAGTTCCGCCAGGTAAGCGAGGGGTTCGGGCGCCAATACCAGGGCAGCGGAATCGGACTTACAATCAGTAAAAAGATCATTGACCTGCTGAATGGGAAGATCACCCTTGAAAGCGAGCAGGGTAAGGGATCCGTATTTTATATCTGGCTTCCTGCAAGCGCCGGAGATAAGCACCCGGGGGAGATGGCAGGCAACGGAGAATCCAGACAACCAGCCCGGAAAGGAACTGGTGGACAATCTGCTGCTGTCGCTGATTTATTGGTTGTGGAAGACAACCAGGTCAACACAGATTTGACCTGTTTCTTCCTGCGCAAACAATACAATGTCGACTCGGCAAAGGATGCATTAACCGCACTGGAAATGGTGAAAAAGAAACAATACGCGGCAATTCTGATGGACATCAACCTCGGTCATGGTATGAACGGGCTTGAAGCAGCAAAGGAGATGAGACAAGTCAAAGGCTATGAAAAAACACCCATCATTGCCGTAACTGGCTATACCCTCCAGGAGGAGCGGGAGAAATTCGTTGCGGAAGGCTGTACCCACTACATTGCAAAGCCTTTTGACCAGGCCAGCCTGCTGGCGCTTCTGGAAGAGGCGATCCCGGAATAGGGTCTGAATATGCATTTTAACAAATAATTAACTACCGGCTATTGCAGAATTGAAATACTAAGCGTAATTTTGTACCGTTCTAAATCTGTAAATTCACAAATACACCAAACCTTATAATTATGAAAAAGATCGTTTTAATGTTTTCGGCAGTTGTTCTCATCGCAGGACTGACTTTTGCCCAGACACCCCAGACCCAGGATAAAACTGCAAAACCTGCAGAAAAGAAAGAATGCGCAAAAGAGACCAAAACTGGTTGCGATTCCAAAACCAAAGCAGCATGCAGCGATTCAAAGAAAAGTTCAAGCTGCTGTGCAAAAGATGCCAAGAAAGACGGCGCTGCAACAACAACTCCTGAAAAGAAGTAACAACAAAATCATACAAATAAAAAACCCCGCCAACGCGGGGTTTTTTATTTTATATCACCGGCGCGGGGTTTTTTGTTTTATATCAACGGCCGGGGATCCTGAAAACAATTGGCATCCTGACCATGAGCCTAACCGGACGGCCCGCCCTTTTTGCCGGTTCCCATCTTGGCATTGCCTTCACCACCCGCAGGGCCTCTTCGTTACAACCACCTCCGATCCCCTTGCTTACCTCAACGTTCGACAACGATCCATCCATCTCAATAATAAAGACGACCATAACAACACCTTGAACAGCCCCTTTGATGGCTGCATCCGGGTAACGGATGTTTTTACGCAGGTAAAACAGCCTTGCCTCGTCACCTCCCGGATAACGCGGATAAACATCGATAACGGTGGCGAGTCCTGTGTTTTCTCCTGACCCGGGGCCAATACCCGGACTGCCATTGCCCTTCCCCGCAGTGTCCGGCTCCTCCTTCTCTTCCTTTTTGGGAGTCATCTCAATGGGCTTCACATTTTCCGGCTTAACCGTGTCCGAAACTACCGGAGCCACAGTCTCCTCCTTCAATGGTTTTACCATTGAAGGAATAAGAAGGCTGGGATCTTCCGGAGGGGGCATCATGGAATAGTATTCAACGTCGTACACCAGGTCACCCTCTATCAGCGGTACTGGGTCGAAATAGAACAAGAGAAACGGTACCAGCACTGCAAGGAAGAGGGCAACCGCTCCGCAGGCTGAGGCGAATGCAAGATACCTCGGGTATTTCTTCCTCAGCTCATACGCCCCATACTCCTTATTCCTGCCTTCAAATGCAAGATCAACGAGGCTTGTCTGGCGGTTCCGCATCATTCGCCAAGATATTTTTTCAGGTTCTCAATGTCCCTGCGCTCGCGTTTCGTAGGGCGCCCCAGTCCGCGGGAACGGTATTCAAAATTGAGCTTGCGGGCAAGCTTCAATTTTTCGATCTCCTCCGAAGGAGTCAGGTCCTCCATATAGCCGGGCACGAGTTTTGCCGAAAGACGGCTGGCCGGAAGCGCAAGTACCTTCAGCGTTTTATTCACGGGA
>CAYHCQ010000102.1:0-12760 GCA_964355115.1 uncultured Prolixibacteraceae bacterium
GTCAACCAGTCCTGTGCAAACCACAGAAACTGCCACGGGACTACAGGCAGGAATTTTTTACATCACCGTAACCGATTCTCATGGATGCACAGCCAATTCAAGCGCTACACTGACCCAGCCCGCCCAGTGGTGGCCGGGTGTGACAGGCGATAACAATCCCTGCCAGGGCTCTACACAACTGTATACGACAGAAGCTGGTATGACGGATTATACCTGGACGATTTCACCCGTGATTTCTGGTGCGACTACCATTACAGCGGGCCAGACGGTTGTTTATTCAACACCATATCTCGCGGGGCACCTTTACTCATGGAATGTAAGCAACGGAAATTCAGCAATCTGTATGCCCGATCACAACTGTATCACCGTCAGCTGGTTATTTCCCTGTGGAATTATCAATCCAGGGTATGTCACGGTAAGCGAATTTGATCCGTCTTCGGGATGTTCATCCATGGCAACAGTGTGGATTACAATCAATCCATAAGCTTAAACCATTGTCTCTTTTACGCAGGCTTCAGTTCATCTGTGTGATGGCATGACACAGGCTATTAATATTTATTCAAAAACATCGTCAGGTTCTCATCCCTTTTAAGTGACAATTTCTTCCTGAGGCGGTGGCGGGCGATTTTGATGGAGTGTTCTGTCTTGCGGGTGATCTCGGCAGTCTCTTTTGTTGTGAGTTTGAGCTTGATAAAAGCACATAACCTGATCTCATTCGGCGTGAGCCCGGGAAACTCTGTGCTAAGTCGATTGTAGAAATCGGAGTGGACCTTCAGGAAGCACACATTGAAATCCTCCCAGAATCTTTCGGTATATTGGCTTTGTATGTCGTGCACCAGCGAGCGAAGGGTCACATCGACCTCTTTTCCCGTGTTTTCCATTAGCCCCTTGAGACGATTAGATACCTCGGCCATTTGTTCGTTCTTTTCAACCAAGGACATTGCCTTCGACATCACCTCTTTGTTTTTCAAGTTAATATCTTTTTCCAGACTTGATTTCTCAGACTGCAAACACTCTTTTTCCAGCCGCAGGTTAGCCTCCACGAGGCTGAGCCGGTGCGATTTGCTTCGCTGCAGCAGGTAGAGCAGCAGGAGTAATGCCGCTATGGCGACGACGGCAGAAATGGCAAGAATGAAGACCAGCAAATTCCGGGTTCGCAACGACTCTCTTTTCATTTCATTGGCCACCTGTCGCTCCTGGTCTATTTTATTGTTGAACTCCTGCACGGTTAGCGCTATCATCTGATCATTCCTGATGGTTAAGTTGCTGTCGGAATATTTGTGATAGAGGTTGGAATAGCAAAGTGCGCTGTCAGTTATTCCCCTCATAACAAATACTTCACTCAAACCCCTGAGTGCTTCGGTCTCATAACGCAGGAACGAACCCGCCATTGCCATCTCCCTTACATGCCGGAAATGGATTTCAGCTTCACGATATTTCCTGGTCTTCTGATAAATGAGGGCCGTATTCAGTTCCATTCCGACCTCGATAAACAAGGGAGTACCGTGAAACGATTCATTGAGTGAGTCAATCATCGTCCGGATGGTTTTTATCAGATCAAGCGCTCCGGCATAATCGGCCGCCTCTATTTTTAATGTAGCAAGCCCCTGGTAGAGATTAGCCAGTCCGTAATAGTTCGCCAATCTCTTCTGAATGGGCAGGGAGAGTTTATAATATACCATTGCACTGTCAGCCATTTTGAGCCCCAGGTACGAAGCTCCTATGTTCACCAGGGTGTTGGCATACAAAACTGAATCATTCTGCTCTTTGTAAATCTTCATGGATTCCCGGTAGAGTTCTATGCATTTCCGGTAAATGCCTGCAGAATTGTAAACCACGGCAATGTTGTTGATGAAGTCGGCTCTCCACTCTTCACGTCCTGACTCCCCGGCAACCCTTTTTCCCTGGAGGTAATAACTGATGGCCCCGGAATAATCGGACTGCAACTCGCTTATATATCCGAGTCCGTTCAAAGTTCTCATCTGCTCCAACGGATCCGTTTCGGGGGTGAAAAGGTCGTTAGCTTTCAGGAAGTATCTCTTTGAGGATTTCAGGCTGTCGTTTCTTAAAAGGTAAAGACCCAGCTGCACACAGTTCTTTATTATCCCATCGCGGTTGCCAGCTGTTTCAGCAATCTTCAATCCCCTTTTTCCGTATAGCAGGCAGGAGTCATTATTCTGCAGACAGTATTCCCTGGCCAGTTTAGCGTAAATCAGCGATAACTTCCCCGGATCCGATTCCCCTTTTTGTATCAGCTGCTTAAAGCTGTCAGCCTTTGATTGGGCATATATGTTCTTATCCGTTAACAGGTTGAATGCTAGAAATAGAACCAGTAGCATAACAGAGATGGGCGTAAAAGCAGTCGGGGTGAGTCTCATAAATCGAGCCATTGAGCAAACGGATCATACCGCACCTTCAAAGATAAAAATATTTTCATTCGGAGCCCATCACACCATTGACAGGGTTTTGTATACTTTTTGTATACCTGATTTCAGCTCTATTTGGGGAATCCCAGTATAAAACCAGTCCACAATCGTGTGGGGTTCCTGTTATGTTGCCTTAACTTTGATAACCTAAATCAAACCGAAAAAAAATCACCTCCTATGAAAAAGTTAATTCCATTAACATTATGTGCAGCTTTGATTATCTCCTTCACCGGGTTTTCACAATCAACTGCGCCCGCCCCCAAAGAGTTTAAGACCAAAAAAGGAAAAATTATTACGGTAGAAGAGGCCCATCCCAATAGCCAAAGTTTGAGCGATATCAAGGTTGCCTTTGCCGGGAATCCGGCTTCTGCTGTTCCATTTATTGATGTCGATCCCATCAACACGGTTCTGTTAGCCGATCTCGACGGCAACGGCTACGATGAAATTTATATCATTACACTTAACGCCGGATCTGGCAGTTATGGTAATGTGATCGGGGTAGCTTCCAACAAAGACAAATCCCTTTCCATGATCACCTTTCCTGAAGTAACAGAAAGTGACATGAAAAAGGGAGGAAAATTCCAGGATTATGTGGGTCACGATGTTTATGAGATAAAAAAGAATACCCTCGTGAGGACCTTCCCGCTCAAGACAAAAGACAGTAAGAAAACGCGCAGCATCACCTATAAGTTGAAAGCGGGAGAAGCTGCTTTTCAGCTCGTCATTGTGAAATAGGGATTCTGTTTTTGGCTCAATGTACTTAACCTCGATATAGTGACAATTGTATCTTTAAATGCATATGTTTAAAAACCTGTCCAATGAAAAAACTGTTCTTTCTTGCGATCCTCCTGCTGAGCGGAGCCGCAACCATGAGCCAGAACCTCCTGTTCACCTCCGAATTCGGGGGAGCCAACTCCAACGGGGCCCTTGTGAAGTACAACCCGGCCACGACCAACTCCTCTGTTTTCACCAGCCTTGGAGGAAATCCATTCACTGCATCGAATGTGGTAATAAATTCCGATGAGGACTGGCAATTCCAGCAAGGCGGTCTGACCCTGGGCATGGATGGGAAATATTACGGAGTGCCCTTTCTGCCGTCTGGTATTGTAAACCTTAATCTGGAACATAAAACCGACAGGGGGATTTTCTACAGGTTTGATCCTGCAACCAATAAAACCCAGGTGCTCTATTCATTTACCGGGGCAGGCGAATATAACATGGCCGATATCAATCATACGGCCGCCTACAATAATGACCTGGCCGGTCCCGCCTATAAGGTGGTGGAGATGAGCAGCGGGGTGTTTTACGGCATCGCGGTGCTTGGTGGAACTAATGATGTGGGTGGTGCCTGGAAATTCGACGTCAATACCATGACCTATAAAAAGATCGGTGAATTCAGCGACCTGCCCTTTGGTATAGGTTACAGGCCAATGGGCAACCTGATCCATGGAGACGGGAGCAACCTGTACGGGGTTTTGTCAAAGAGGAATATAAACCAACCCAACGCTTTGGACGATGGAGCGCTATACCGGATCAATACGGTCACAGACCAGCTGGAATTTGTTCATGACCTGAACTCAACGGATATGATCTCTACGATCTTGACTTTCCCTACCGGGGACATTGTTTATATCCCCTCTTTGAATACATTTTATGGTACAAAATTAAGTTCACTGTTCAATTGGGACCCCCATATAGGAGGTGGTGTATGGGCATACAATATGACCGATAATACAGTCAAGTACAAATTGACTATTGGAACCTCTGAAACGAATATCCTCGGATCCCAGGTTGGCGGGCTGGTCCAGGGAAATGACGGGAAAATTTATGTATTCTCTAAAGCCGGGGGGGCACATGGCTTCGGTACGATCATTAAATACGTACCCTCTTCAAACACCTATTCCAAGGTATTGGATCTTACCGGCCCGTTATATCCTCATAATTCGGGTTTCCAGGTAGTGGGTTCAAAAATCTACGGTAGTTGGGAAGATGATCCCACTCACCCGTTTTACCAGATGTTCAGCTATGATGTCTTAACGGGAACATTGGAGAATATTTTACCCTATAATACGGGTCTGCCCGGCAACTCTAAGGAGGTCCAATTCTTTGTCAACAACAATAAGATCATAGGCCGTATGACCAACGGGGGAACGGCCAATGCAGGATCGATCTTCTCTTACGACCTGGGAACCCAGACGAGCACGGTCCTTGCCGAAAACAACTCCCTGGAAGGCAGGGGGATGGTGGGCGAGCTTACCCAGCTTAACGACTCAATCCTTCTGGGTTATACCGGGATGGGAGGCTCCCTTCCCAACCAGCTTGGTTTCAGTGCAAATGCACTGCACGAGATGGGCGACCTGGTGCAGATCAATGCAAGGACCCGTGCGGTAACCATTCTGCCCGATGCGTTCAAACACGGCTATTTTCCCGCTTCCTATAGCCAAGACCAAAACTGTCTGAAATTCAGCCGTCCCCTTCTGGCTACCAACGGCAAGCTATACTACAGTTATATACACCTGGGATATGCGGGAAACACTTTCCGCGTCTCTTCCTATACCATGGGGGCAAATACCAGAGCCGATATTACAGCCCAGAATGTAACTAATAAAGGTGATTATGAGGCTGTGGGGCTCACCGAAGTCGCGACCAGCAAGATACTGACCTGTTTCAGGGACAGTACCTATGTATATGATTTCAATACCAATACATTCACGACACGAAAGTATTCGCATAATGAGAACACCTACGGGTTTTATAAGGGAAACTTCATCAAGGCTTCCAACGGAAAAATATACGGAACCACCAAGGTGAAAGGCTATGACGTTACTCCTCCTGTACCGGTTGGCAATGCGGTCATTTTCTCCCTGGATCCGGTGAACTACAACTTTACCGTCGAATATACCTTCCCGGCAGGCATCAAAAACTGCAATGGAGGGCTGAAGGAATACAACGGGAAACTCTACGGTTCCACCAATTATGGTGGAACAAACAACAATGGGTATCTCTTCTCCTACACCATTGCCACCAATACCTTCGCCATCCTCTATAACTTCAACCGGCTTACAGACGGGGCTGGTTTCGAAGGAGAGTGGACTGTATTGAACAATAAGCTCTATGCCACCTCCTATACAGGCGGGTCTACCGGCTTTGGCACCCTGGTAGAATTCAACCCGGCCACGAATGCATTGACCGTGCTGAAAAACCTGACCATGACCAACGGTCGCAGTTTCAGGGGCACACCTCTTGTGTTCAACGACGTTTTTTCCACCAATGCACCCATCACCACTGCCGGTACAGGAGCGGGCTGCAGCGCAGGAACCTTCACCATCCCGGTCACCGTGAACAGTTTCAACCAGATTAAAGGTTTTACCCTGAGGCTTGACTTCGACCCGACGATGATGACCTACACCAGCGCTGCCAATATCAACCCGGCACTCACCGGTTGCACGGTCACAGCGACCAACATCTCCACCAATCTCACCAAAATTGTGATCGCGTGGACAGGCACATCAGGTGTCAGCCTGGCCAACGCCAGCAAGCTGGCCGACCTGAAATTCACCCTGATCTCCGGAACCCCGTCACTTACTTTCAACAACACCGTCAGTTCGGGTGCCGAGTGCCAGTATACGAATGCCAACGCGGATGTGATGAACGACTCACCCACCGCCACCTACTACATCAATTATATAGCTTCCGGCAACCTCCTCCCGGCTGCACCCGGCACCATCACCGGTCCGGCCAATGTTTGCCAGGGACAGAACGGCGCAGCCTACACCGTGCCCGTGATCGCCAATGCCACGAGTTACAACTGGTCCTACACAGGGACTGGCGCCACCATCAACGGCACCACCAACTCGGTTACCATCAATTTTGCAGCCAATGCAACGGCAGGAAACCTGAAGGTGAACGGCGTGAACAATTGCGGAAACGGCCCGGTTTCGGCCAACTTTGCCATCAATGTTAACCCCCTGCCGGGCGCAGCCGGAGCCATCACCGGCAGCAGCAACGTCTGCCAGGGGCAGTCCGGCGTTGTTTATTCGGTACCTGTAATTTTAGGAGCTATCTCCTATGGCTGGACCTATACCGGAACCGGGGCAACGATGACAACCTTAACAGCAAACAGCATCTCGATCGCCTTTGCGCCCAATGCCACTTCGGGTAGCTTAACCGTAGTTGGCTACAACTCCTGCGGCAGCGGAACACCATCGCCGGCTTTCCCGATTACCATAAACGTGGCCCCGGTTGCCAATGCCGGGTCGAACCAGTTCATCCCCAACGGCACGTCCACCATTCTCACCGGCTCCGCCACAGGGGGTACCCCTCCCTATGCCTACCATTGGGAACCGGCTACAATGCTTATCAATTCGAATGTGCAGAATCCGACGACAGTTGTCCTCACCACCTCTGTGACCTTTATTCTAAACGTTTATGACAACTATGGTTGCAGCGGAACAGACGATGTGTTCATCAATGTGAGCGGACCTCTTACCCTTGATGTAACAGCCAATCCCGGCACCGTTTGTTCCGGCCAGGCCGTTCAGTTGAATGCCTTCGCAGGCGGAGGATCATCCTCCTATACCTACATATGGGCATCCGTACCCCCGGGATTTACATCTACCATCCCGAATCCCATTGCCTATCCGACGGTGAATACAACCTACACCGCAACAGTGAATGACGGTTCATCCACACTGAGCGACAACGTTTCAGTTACTGTGAATAGCGTGCCTGTCATTCCAGATATGCCTGCCGGACCGGATACTGTCAACCTGAATGTAATCACCTATACCGACTATACCATTGCCCCTGTGGCCGGTGCAACAAGCTACTCCTGGCTGCTGCTGCCTACCAATGCCGGCGTTATTAGTGGATATGGTACGACAGGGACAGTTACGTGGAACCCCGGGTTCCTGGGACTGGCCATGGTGAAGGTGCTGGCGATGAACACATGCGGGGAGTCAAACTACTCGCCAATTAAATATATCCTGGCCGATAATGTCACAGGCATGGGCGAGCCCGCACCACCAGTTTCGGTTGTGCTCTATCCCAACCCCAACGACGGCTCATTCCACATTAAGTCGTCGGCAAAGGTGGACAGGGTCATCATCCGCGACATGGTTGGCAGGACGATCGATATCATAGAGCACCCGGCTGAAAATTTCCGGTTCAGCTATACCCTGATCGATGGAACCTACCTGGTGTATGTGCAGGGCAAAGAGAGCAGTGTCATACGGAAGGTTGTTGTAAATAACGGGAAGTAGCATAACTTTGCAAAAAGATTAATCACACCTCCATGACATTTAAAGAACATATCACCCTCGGAATCCCTGATACATTGCCATCACTGCAGCCCTATGACACTTCCGCCAACCATGCCCCGGTTCGGAAGGATAGCCTTACCCCGGAGGAGAAAAAGCTGGCGCTGAGAAACGCACTCAGGTATTTCGACCCGAAGCATCACGCAGTGCTGGCGCCGGAATTTGCAGAAGAATTGCGCAAATACGGCAGGATTTACATGTACCGGTTCCGGCCCACCTATGTCATGCATGCCAGGCCGCTTTCCGAATACCCCTGTCAATGCGAGCAAGCAGGCGCCATTATGCTGATGATCCAGAACAACCTCGATCCGGCGGTGGCCCAGCATCCTCATGAACTGATTACCTATGGAGGCAACGGGGCGGTATTCCAGAACTGGGCGCAGTACCTGGTTACGATGAAGTATCTTTCGGAGATGACGGAGGAGCAAACCCTTGTCATGTATTCTGGTCATCCGATGGGACTGTTCCCTTCGCACAGGGATGCCCCGCGCGTAGTGGTTACCAATGGCATGATGATCCCCAACTACTCGAAACCCGACGACTGGGAGCGGTTCAACGCGCTGGGAGTTACCCAGTACGGACAGATGACCGCCGGTTCCTACATGTACATCGGTCCGCAGGGAATTGTGCACGGAACCACGATTACCCTGTTAAATGCAGCCCGCAAGGTAACTTCCGACGGTATCGAAGGCAAGGTGTTTATCTCCTCTGGTCTCGGTGGCATGTCGGGTGCCCAGGCGAAGGCTGCCGTGATTGCCGGAGCCATTGGAGTGATTGCCGAAATCAATCCGCGGGTGGTGAAGAAACGCCACGAACAGGGTTGGGTAGATGAGGTTTATACAAGCCTTGATGAACTGGTAAGGCGTATGATGCAGGCCATCTGCAACAAAGAGGCGGTGTCGTTGGCCTATGAAGGCAATGTGGTCGACCTTTGGGAAAAATTTGCCGGTCTGCGTCTTCAGGTCGAGATGGGCTCCGACCAGACTTCATTGCACAATCCCTGGGCTGGCGGGTATTATCCTGTCGGATTGACCTTTGAAGAGTCGAACGAGATGATGGTCAAAGATCCGGTGAAATTTAAAGAGAAGGTGCAGGAGTCGCTCCGCCGCCAGGTGGCCGCTATTAACATCATGGCGGAGAACGGGATGTACTTCTGGGATTACGGCAACGCCTTCCTGCTTGAAGCCGGCCGTGCCGGCGCCGAGGTGATGAAACCCGATGGTACGTTTACCTACCCGTCGTATGTGCAGGACATCATGGGACCGCTCTTCTTCGACTACGGGTTTGGACCTTTTCGTTGGGTATGCACCTCCGGAAAACCTGAAGATCTTGAGGTCACCGACCAGATCGCAGCCCGCGTCTTGGAAGAGATTGCCGCTGCCGCACCCAAGGAGATCGAGATGCAGATGCGTGATAATATACACTGGATCAGAGAAGCAGGGAAAAACAGGCTGGTAGTTGGTTCGCAGGCGCGTATTCTCTATGCCGACTGCGAAGGACGGACAAAGATCGCTGCTGCTTTCAATGAAGCCATTAAAACGGGAGAGATTTCTGCACCTGTCGTCCTGGGCCGCGACCATCACGATGTTTCCGGAACCGATTCACCTTACCGCGAAACTTCAAATATCTATGACGGATCAGCATTTACCGCCGATATGGCCATCCAGAATGTGATCGGCGACAGTTTTCGCGGCGCCACCTGGGTTTCTATCCACAATGGTGGCGGGGTAGGTTGGGGAGAAGTGATCAACGGTGGTTTCGGAATGCTGCTCGATGGCAGTGCCGATGCTGACCGGCGACTGGCTTCCATGCTGCACTGGGATGTAAACAACGGTATTGCCCGCCGTGCATGGGCCCGCAATGATGAGGCTGTTTTTGCCATCCGCCGTGCCATGCAGGGAGAACCGAAACTGAAGGTCACCCTTCCTAACTCAGTGGAGGATGAACTGATCAATGGGACTATCTGATATGCCATCTTTTAACCTCGTTCCACGGGTTGAGAGGGGGCAAAGGGAATGAATCTGAAGTGTGTCTGTCAGAAATTTTTCGAAGTAAGTACCTGAAGCTTCAGCGAAGTTGAATCCGCAGGATTCAGCACTTCCCGTTTGATGATTCCGTAACGGTTACTGATCCAGTAGTAGCTTACGATTCCGGTTGCAGGCATATCTTCCTCACTCAGGGTTTCAACCTGGTATTTGTTACAGAGGAATTTACCGGCAGGTACGCTTACCTGTTCGTTGCGTTTTATCAGGGCCGTTATGCTGACGTCAGTTCCATCCCTGAACTGGTAGATCTTTTCGGCCGTCATGTCGAGCGTGAAGACCGAAAGTGAAATCTTGTTCAGTGTATCGGGAAGCACGGTGAACCGGCAGGGATCGACAGTCCAGGAGAAGTGCTTCTCCTGCCAGCTCCAATCGCAAAAATTTGAAATAGCCCCTTTAAACAAGCCCTCTTCTTCCCTGGTATCAACCTGGTAGTGAAGCGCACATGTATCGTTGTTGTTCTTGGTGATCTTATACGTCCAGGCACGACCTTCTCTGATGAAGCTGAAGTATGCCCCGGGATCGAGCGAATCGCTCACCTTGCTCATGGTCCCTCCCCAGCTTGTGTACTGATCGCCGATGGGGCCGCATTTATTGCCAGCCAGGTTGAATTCGACCATGCCCTCGCCGGTAAATTTTGCATACCCTGCGAAACTCCATTCGCGGCACTGCGGATTTAGCGAATCGCTGTTAATCACCCTGAAATACCAGGCGCCGTCGCTGAACTGCAACTCTTCAAGCCTGTTCGTTTCGTACATTGTAAGTAATCCGGAGAGGCGCCCGTCTACCGGATTGGTGTAAACGACCCATTCATATTTCTGAACAATTTTACGACCATAAGTGTAAGAGACAAGCTCTCCTTTCCAGGTTCCGGTAAAATCGATTCGCTCTGCCCTAATGACCGGACCGCCGGTTTTTTTACAGGCCGGGAATGCCGATAACAACAGTAAAACCAGTATGATATGTGCAATTAATCGCATAGGCTTGTGGGGAGACTTAATCTTCAAAAAAAGTATATTCGTATTTCAGGAAATAGTGGCGGCTGATCGCCTGTCCGCGGCCATCGATGAATACCTCGGTCTCAAGCTCCCGCTCATCTTCGTCATATTTGCGCTCAACACGGGTAAGAACATCGCCCTCCTCGGTAACCTCCTCCTCTTTAACCGGCTTTCCTTTTGCGTTGTAAACGATCTGGCTCTGAACCCTGGGTCCGTAAGAATTCTCGGTGAATGAGACCTTGTTGCCATCCTCATCTGTCTGGAAAATATGAGCATCGAGGAGGTCTCCATCGTTGTCGAACCGCTTTACGCTGACCAGTTCACCGGCATCATCAAATTCGCTCACCGTGCGGATCTCTGCATCATCCTCGGCATTCCAGGCGAGGAGTTCGGTGATATTACCCTTTTCGTCGTATTTCATCGACCGGCGCGAAACAGGGTTCTCTCCGCCGTCGAAGATCTCCTCCATAATCAGTCTGCCATCGGCCCAGTGAAAGCGCTCAACCTGTTCGGTTTCACCTTCGTCGTCTTTCCTTATTGTGACAATCAACTGTCCTTCGGCATCGTAATTTAAAGTAGTGGTATCAACCGATCCGTCGAGGTAATGTTTCAGAATCCTTTCCGGTTTCCCGGAACTGTTGTGTTCAAATGTTCTCTTCTCGGCCGCTTCACTCTCCTCCTGGTAATAGGTCTCGCTCAACAGCAGTCCCGATTCACTGTAGGTATATTCGTACATCTCCTCAAGATCGCCGCTGCGGTTATACCTGGCATCCTTAAGAGGATGGCCGTCCCGGTCAAACTCCTGGAAATGGTTCAGGTGTTCATGGATCTCCGGCCGCTCATCATTTACATTCCTGACGAGGTAATCGAATTGATTTACGGTTATCGTCCGTATCTTTTTCTGCATGAAATAAAACCGATTGGATTGAAAACTTGAAATAATGGTGTAAATTTACTTCAAATAATGGAATTGCAAAGGGTTACATGCATACTTAACTATTTTTTAAAACCATGAGCCATGAAAAAACAGCTTTTTCCCCTCCTTTTGCTGGTAGTTTTCACATCCCATTCATGTAAGCAACATATTGCTGTGAAGTACCCTGTAACAAATAAAGTCGATACGGTGGATACCTATTTCGGTATCGCCATAGCCGATCCATACAGGTGGCTCGAAAACGACACTTCTGCGGCCACAGCCGAATGGGTGAAGGCTGAGAATGAGGTGACGGATGGTTATCTCAGCCAGATTCCTTTTCGGGATAAAATCAAAGAGCGGCTTACAAAAATGTGGAACTATCCACGGTATGGTGTCCCGTTCAAGCAGGGCCCCTGGCTCTTCTTTTTCAAGAATGACGGTTTGCAGAACCAGTCGGTGATGTACTTCCGCGAAGGAATCGAAGGTGAAGTGCGGACACTTCTCGATCCCAATAAACTATCGGAAGATGGTACGATCGCCCTTGCCGGAACATCGGTTTCGAACGATGGGAAATACCTCGCCTACAGCATCTCTAAAAGCGGTTCCGACTGGAATGAGATCCATGTGATGGAGATTGCCACCGGGAAAAAATTGCCCGATACCCTGAGGTGGGTAAAATTTTCGGGCATGTCGTGGCAGGGCGATGGCTTCTATTACAGCCGGTATGATGAACCGAAAAAAGGGATGGAACTGTCGACCAAAAACGAGTTCCATAAAGTCTGGTTTCATAAGGCAGGAACCCTTCAGAAAGACGATCAGCTGGTTTACCAAAACCTTAAATACCCGCAGCGCAATTATGGCGCCGCAACTACTGAAGATGAGCGGTTCCTGATCCTTTACGAATCGGAGTCTACCAGCGGGACTGCCATCTATTACCGCGACCTGTCAAAGAAAAATATGCCCTTTACCCTCATTGCCGGCGGGTTTGATTACGAATACGGTGTGGTCGACAACATCGGTGACCAGTTGCTTGTAGTAACCAATAACATGGCGCCGAGAA
>CAYHCQ010000103.1:0-8685 GCA_964355115.1 uncultured Prolixibacteraceae bacterium
ACCAATGTCCTCGGGGTACAGTTTATTCAGAAAAAGCTGGTTGATTCCATGGCCAGCATGTCGGCAGTCTTCACGATTCTTTCTGATATTAAGGATACTGCAGAAATCAATCTGTATGTTGATACGGTCATGGTCTTTAAACAACCGGTCGACCTTAAGGTTGGCCCGAACGTGATTCGTGGTGATTTCAACATCTATCGCCCCGAACGTTGGTGGCCCAACGGTATGGGCCAAAGTTACCTTTATAAATGTTCATACCAGGTTAGCGTTCGAGGCAAGGTCATTGCGCAGGGAGCTCAGCGTGTGGGACTGCGTACCATTGAACTGGTGCAGCAAACAGATTCCATTGGCAGGTCATTCCTGTTCAGGGTAAATGGCAAGCCGGTATTTGTCAAGGGGGCCAATTATATCCCACAGGATAATTTCCTTCCCCGGGTAACCGATTCAGCTTATGCCGTCCTGATAAATGAGGTGCGCGATGCCGGGATGAATATGCTGCGTGTATGGGGTGGAGGTGTTTATGAAAAGGATGTTTTCTATGACCTTTGCGACCAGAACGGTATTATGGTTTGGCAGGACTTTATGTTTGCCTGTGCCATGTACCCGGGCAGCAAGGAGTTCCTTGGCAGCATCCGCGATGAGGCAATTCAAAATGTAGTCCGGCTCCGGCGACATCCAAGCATTGCCCTCTGGTGCGGAAACAATGAGATTGACGAAGGGTGGAAGAATTGGGGCTGGCAGAAGCAGTACGGTTATTCAAAGGAGGATTCTGCGGAAATCCACAAGACGTACCGCACAATATTTAATGACATCCTTCCGAATATCGTATTAAAATTCGATACCCTGCGGTACTATACCCCCACCTCTCCTCAAAATGGATGGGGACGGCCACAGAGTTTAAGACAGGGCGATATGCATTACTGGGGGGTATGGTGGGGTAAAGAACCATTCTCCAGCTATGAAAAAAAGATCCCACGGTTCATGTCGGAGTATGGATTCCAGGGTTTTCCGGATCCGACTACAGTAGAAAAGTTTACTCTTCCTGGCGACAGAACCCCTGGTTCGGATGTAATGAAGGTGCATCAGAAGCACCCGGTTGGTTTTGAGACGATTGATGAATACCTGCTGAGAGACTACAGAAAACCAAAGGATTTTGACTCCTACAACTATGTAAGCCAGCTTTTGCAGGCCAAAGGAATGTCGATGGCAATCCAGGCACACCGCCGGGCGAAGCCCAGATGCATGGGTACCCTTTTCTGGCAGCTGAACGATTGCTGGCCCGTTGTATCCTGGTCGGCGCGTGATAGTTACGGAAAAAAGAAAGCGCTATGGTATGAAGTAAAGAATCAGTATGTGCCCATGCTGGTCTCCCCGGTTGTTGAGGAGGGACATGTAAAGGTGTATATTTCATCCGATAACATCTATATAGAACGCGATACGATGCAGGTTCGGCTATTTGACTTTGACGGGAACCTGCTGATGGATGAAAAATACTATGTTGAAATACCCGCCGGACAAAGCTCTGTGTTTTATGATACATTGCAGACGGATCTGCTTAATGGTCTGGATTCAGCCCGTGTCGTTTTATCCGTAATGCTCACAGGCCGAGACGGATCGCTGTTATCAAGGAACAATCTCTATTTTGTCCCGCCGAAGGATCTGAAACTCCAGAAACCTGAGGTGTTGATGAGGGCCATCGAGTTCCCTGCAGGCTACAGGATACTTATTGTAACTGATCAGCTGGTAAAAAATACAAGACTTTCCACTTCTGTTGAAGGAGAGTTTAAAGACAATTATTTCGATCTGATTCCCGGCGAGGTTTATGAGGTTTATTTCTATACCAAAGCCCGTGATGAAAAGATTACCGAAAAGATTGTGGTAAAATCTCTCATCGACTCATTCTGATGGTAAAAAAAATCAGTACCGCCCTGCTGATCATCCTGTTTCCCCTTGCAGGGATTGCCCAGATCTGGAACATATCTGTGATGTCCTTCAATATCCGCTACAATAATCCGGAGGATGGCATTTACTCCTGGCCCAGCCGCAGGCCCCTCGTTTCGGAGATGCTGAAGGAACAGACTCCCGACATCATCGGTTTCCAGGAGGTGTTAAAAGATCAGATCAACGACCTGAGTGCAATGCTGAAGCCATTTGCCTGGGCAGGTGTTGGACGCGACGACGGCAAATCAGCCGGAGAGTTTGCCCCGATCTTCTACAATCCTGTCCGTTTCACCCTCAAAAACTCAGGTACCTTCTGGCTCTCTGAAACGCCGGAAGTTCCCGGGTCGAAGTCGTGGGATGCCGCCTGCACGCGAATTGTAACATGGGTAAAACTAAAGGACAGTGAATCCGGGAAGATCATTTTTGTATTTAATACCCATTTCGACCACAAGAGCCTGCCAGCCCGAAATGAATCGGCCCGATTGCTGCTTTCTGCCATCGATCAGGTTGCCGGTAAACATTGGGTGGTTGTTACCGGAGATTTTAACGATACCCGGGATAGCGAAATGTACAGGATTCTCACAACCACGCCCCCCGGAGCTGCCCTGCTCAATACCTCCAGGATTTCGCGCAACGAACCCCGCGGACCCGATTACACCTTTGTTGGATTTCCGTTCGATCCGAAACCCGGAAATACCATCGACTTTATCTTTATGAAAAACAGTACAGGGGTTGTGGTGAAGGACCATTCGGTTGTCACCTATCATCAAGACGATGATAAATATCCATCCGATCACCTTCCTGTCATGGCTATATTCGAAATCAAGAAAACCAGGAAATAAGATGCAGAAAATCAAATTGTTTTCCATTGCACTGCTTTTGTGCAGCAACTTTGCGTGCCGGGGCCAGGAGTCATTTTCGCCTGTAAGTCTTGTTGACCCGATGATTGGAACAGGTGGTCACGGGCATACCTTTCCGGGGGTTAGTGTTCCCTTTGGCATGGTTCAATTGAGTCCCGACACCCGGCTTGATGGCTGGGACGGATGTTCTGCCTACCACAACTCCGATTCCGTGATCTATGGGTTCAGCCATACCCACCTCAGCGGTACGGGCTGTTCCGATTATGGCGACATCCTGCTGATGCCGGCCATTGGCCCGGTAAAACTCGCCGGATACGGCTTCAGGTCAGCCTTCCGAAAGATGAGTGAAGCTGCCTCACCGGGTTTTTACAGGGTAACTCTTGATAAGCCGAACATTCTCGCCGAACTAACAGCAACCGCCAGAACCGGGATGCACAGCTACACCTTTCCGGCTTCCGACTACGCATCGATCATCCTGGATCTGGTGCACCGCGATAAAGTTCTGGAGTCGGCAGTAAAAATTACTGGAAATGATGAAATTGAAGGTTACCGGATATCCCAGGCCTGGGCTGCCCGACAGATGGTATATTTCGTGGTAAAGTTCTCGAAGCCCTTCAGTTCTTTTGCGATCGAATCGAACGAAGAGCCGCTTTCTTCAGGTACCCGGGAGGCCAATGGAACCAGTCTGCGCGCTGGTTTCCGGTTCCTGACAGAGATGGGTGAAACGATCCTTGTCAAGGTCGGTATTTCGGGGGTAAGCATTGATGGCGCGCGGAAAAATCTGGAGGCAGAAAACAGCGGCTGGGATTTTCAGAAGGTGAAGAACGAAGCCATTGCCCAATGGAACAGGGAGCTTGGCAAAATCAAAGTGGAAGATGGTTCCGGGGAACAGATGAAGGTGTTTTACAGCGCTCTTTACCATACGATGCTTCAACCGAATGTTTATACCGATGTTGATGGCCAGTACCGTGGCCGCGACCTGAAGACCCACCAGACCGATGGGTTTGATTATTACACCGTATTTTCGCTTTGGGACACCTACCGGGCCGCCCATCCGCTATACACGATCATAGATCAGAAACGGACAACAGATTTCATCAACACCTTCATCCGGCAATATGAAGAGGGTGGAATATTGCCGGTGTGGGAGCTCTCTTCCAACGAAACCGGTTGTATGATCGGTTATCACGCAGTACCTGTCATCGCCGATGCCTATCTTAAGGGAATCACCGGTTTTAATGCAGAAAAAGCGTTCGAGGCGATGAAGCACAGTGCCGAACTCGACCAACTCGGACTGCAAAACATAAAAACAAAAGGGTACATACCGGCCGACCAGGAGGGTGAATCGGTTTCAAAGACCCTTGAATATGCTTATGACGACTGGTGCATTGCCATGATGGCGAAAGCTATGGGGAAGGAGGATGACTATAAAACCTATATCCGCAGAGCTCAGAATTATAAGAATGTATTCGATCATTCAACCGGGTTCATGCGTGCTAAGCTTAACGAGACCTGGTTCACCCCTTTCGATCCGGCTGAGGTGAATTTCAACTACACCGAAGCCAATGCCTGGCAGTATAGTTTCTATGTTCCCCATGACCTTGAGGGTCTTATGATCTTACTGGGAGGCCGTGAACGGTTTTCTCAGAAACTTGATGCTCTTTTCAGTGCCGACTCAAAAACCACAGGACGCGACCAGGCCGACATCTCAGGTTTGATCGGTCAGTATGCACATGGCAACGAGCCCAGTCACCACATGGCTTACCTGTATGACTTCGCGGCTGAACCATGGAAAACGCAAGCGCTGGTGCACCGCATCTGCAAAGAGTTTTATCTTGATAATCCGGAAGGCCTTATCGGGAATGAGGACTGCGGACAAATGTCTTCGTGGTTTGTTATGAGCAGCATGGGTTTTTACCCCGTTACACCCGGTTCAAATGTTTATGCCATCGGAACACCCCTGTTTCCGCGGACAACCATAAAACTTGAGAATGGCAAATCATTTGTTGTGCGGGCCAACCGGCTGAGTGAAGCCAATTATTATATCCAGTCTGCGACATTGAACGGCAAGCCTTACCCGAAATGTTACCTGAACCATTCCGACCTGATGAAAGGCGGTGAATTTGTCTTCAACATGGGATCCGAACCCAACAAAGCCTGGGGCATCGGGGCCGGCGATTTTCCCTTTACCCGGATCAGCGAGAACATCATCACACCGGTTCCTTCGGTAAACATGGGGCAGCGTACATTCCGCGACTCAACCGTTGTTGCCCTCTCCTGCCCCGCTGGCGGAGTTACGATCTATTATACCCTCGATGGGAAAGCGCCAACCGCGAAGTCCAGCGTCTACAATCACCCTTTTGTCTTTCGGAAAAATACGGTACTGCAGGCTATCGCCGTCAAGCCCGGATTGCCACCGAGTTACCCTGTCAGGGCTGAATTCACACTCATTCCCAAAAACCGGAAAATCGTCCTGAATACCGAATATGCTGGTCAGTATTCTGCCGGGGGCAGCCTGGCCCTGATCAACTTCATCCGCGGCGGGGAGAATTTCCGGACAGGGAACTGGCAGGGGTATGAAGGCGTTAATGTGGATGCCGTAATCGATTTAGGGGCCGAGCAGCAGGTGAGAAAAATATCCCTCGGCTGCCTGCAGGATCAGGATTCATGGATATTCATGCCGGTTGAGGTTGTGTTTTCAATTTCCGGCGATGGAATTAACTTCAAGGAGGCTGGTCGGGTAATAAACGAAACTGAAGAACATGCCCCGGGAACAGTTCTCAGGGACTATATATTGGAGTTTAAGCAGGTGAAGACACGTTACATCCGGGTTGTAGCGAAGAACCGCGGAGCCTGTCCCGAATGGCACCTTGGGGCCGGAAAAAAAGCGTGGATTTTTGCGGACGAAATCATAATAGAATGATTTTCGATTTACGATTTTCGATTTACGATTGTTGATAGAATATATGGGGACCCAAAAGCTTAAGTCTGACCTTGTCCTGCTTCTTGCCGCCGCTATCTGGGGGTTCGCCTTCGTTTACCAGAGGCTGGGAATGGAGTATGTTGGTCCGTTCACATACACGGGAGTGCGATTTGCCCTGGGCACCATTATACTCCTCCCCTTTTTGTGGTTCCGCGCCAGAAAAGCTGAACCGCTTATTCATACTGAGCATCCCTCAGACCGCCGTAAAATTCTCATGGGAACCCTGATGACGGGACTCTTCCTAACCGGTGGCGTTACTTTCCAGCAGGTCGGACTTCAAACCACAACCGCGGGGAAGGCTGGTTTTATCACCGGATTGTATGTTGTACTTGTGCCGATCGTGGGATTATTGTTTGGACAACGCTCAACGGTTTTTATCTGGATCGGCGCTGCTCTTTCACTGGCGGGACTATACCTGTTAAGCATCACCAGCGGTTTTCATCTCGATCCGGGAGACAAGCTCGTGCTGGTCTGTGCCATTGTTTTTACTTTTCATGTTCTTTTCATTGCCTGGCTTTCGCCACTCATGGATTCCTTTCTGCTGGCCATCATTCAATTCGCCATCTGCGCAATAATCAACCTTTCACTGGCATTCTCCCTTGAGATTGTCACACTTGATGCCATACTGCAAGCCTGGATACCGATCGCCTATGGTGGCATATTGTCGGTGGGAATCGCCTACACCCTCCAGGTAATTGCCCAGAAAACATCCCACCCTGCCTATGCCTCCATCATTCTCAGCCTGGAAGCGGTATTTGCCGTGCTTGGCGGCTGGCTCATCCTTCATGAACAGCTGACGACACGGATGCTTATCGGTTGTGCGCTGATGTTGGTGGGAATGGTTGTGGTGCAAATCAAAATGGTAAAATGGTAAAATGGTAAAATGGTGAGATGGTAAGATGGTGAAATGGTGAAATAGCGAAATGGTGAAAGAATGCTTAATTTTGCCGGTTTAGGACATTTGACAATTCGGGTTCCTTATGAAGAAAAGAACAGTAGCCATATTCCTGTACTCGCTCATTACTTTGTCGCTTACGGCCCAAACAATTGATTTTAACTCCTGGTTCGTTCCGAAAACCTTGCGGGTAGATTATTTACTGGCGGGAGATTCAAGGTCGGAAACGGTATTTTTCAGCCAGATGAAGGAGGAACCATTCTGGGGTGGTCCGCATAACAACCTTATTGATCCTTTTGGATACGGTACTTATCGCTATAGTGTTTATGATTCTGCCATTGGGACTCTGCTGTTTTCGCGGGGTTTCTGCACCCTGTTCCAGGAGTGGCGCGGAACTCAGGAGGCGAAATCGCTGAAACGGGCGTTTTCCATGACAGCCGTGATGCCCTTCCCGAAAGGGACGATCCGGTTTACGATCGAAAAGCGGGCCTATGAAACCAACACCTTCGAACCCATTTTCGAACGGTATATCAATCCCGACGACTATTTTATCAATTCGGAGAATGTTCATCGGATGCAATCTGAAAAACTGGTCGATTCGGGCGATCCGGCCAATCATGTCGATATCGCCTTTATAGCCGAAGGGTACACATCTGAGGAGATGCCTAAGTTTATTGTGGATGCGCGTAAAATGGCAGATTATTTCCTGTCGGTGGAACCCTATTCGGCCAACCGCGACAAGTTCAATTTCTATGCGGTGGAAGCCCCTTCCGATGAATCGGGTGTGGATATTCCCGGCCAGGATGTGTATGCGAACACGAACATCAACAGCTCTTTTTACACATTCGATATGGACCGTTACCTTACTACTTCCGACACCAAATCCATCTACGACATTGCGGCTAATGTCCCATACGATGCGGTATTCGTGCTTGTCAACAGCAAGCGTTACGGAGGAGGAGGCTTTTACAACCATTATGGACAAAGTACCGTTGATCATCAGCTTTCCAAAGAGGTAGCCATCCATGAATTCGGACATTCATTTGCCGGGCTGGCGGATGAGTATTACGGTGCGGAGATTACCTATTCAGACTTCTATAATCTGCGGCTGGAACCATGGGAGCCCAACATCACCACCAATGTTGATTTTCCTTCAAAGTGGAAAGACCTGGTTTCACCGGGGACTGTTCTGCCAACAACAAGAGAGACAGCCAATAAGGATAAGATTGGATTGTTTGAAGGTGGCGGATATGTAGCCAAAGGGATATTCAGTCCGCAGATGGATTGCCGCATGAAATCGAACGAAGCCAAAGGGTTTTGTCCTGTATGTCAGCGTGCCATCGGGAGGATGATCCGGTTTTACAGCGATACCACTGCGCGGTGATAAAAGGGCTTATCTTCGATATCAGGCGGTTTACGGTACACGACGGACCTGGCATCCGGACAACGTTGTTCTTCAAAGGTTGTCCGTTGTCGTGCTGGTGGTGCCACAATCCCGAAAGTCAGGATGTTAAAAGTGAAAAATCGATTCGTAACCTTGTGCTCGGGGGTGTGAAATTCAAACACACCGAAACCACAGGACATTTCATGACCGTTAACGAGGTGATGGACGAAGTCGAGAAGGATCGGGTTTTTTATGAAGAATCGGGCGGTGGCGTCACCTTTTCGGGCGGTGAGCCGATGATGCAGGAGTCGTTCCTGTATGCTCTTCTCCAGGAGGCAAAAAGAAAAGAACTGCACACCACACTTGATACTTCCGGCTACGCCAACCCGAAAGCAATGCAGCATGTTGCGCCGCTGGTGGATCTTTTCCTTTACGACATCAAAATCATGGATGAAGCCCTGCACCGCAAATACACCGGTGTTTCCAATAAAACCATCCTCGAAAACCTGAAGTTTCTCTTTTCCACCGGAAAACAGGTCACCCTCCGCCTTCCCGTCATCCCTGGCATCACCAATACCCCGGAAAACATTAGGGACGTTAAAGAATTCATCAGCATTTTACA
>CAYHCQ010000103.1:8785-12638 GCA_964355115.1 uncultured Prolixibacteraceae bacterium
AGTCACAAAGTCACAGAGTCACAGAGTCATAACTATCAACTAACTATTCATCTTCTGCCATATCATTCGATAGCAAAGGAAAAGTATCGCCGGTTTTGCAAGACAAACCATTTTGAGCAAGTTCCCGATCTGAAAAAGGAGGCGCTTCTCTCCTTGAAACAGGATTTCGAGACAATGGGGCTCATGGTAAAGATTGGCGGCTGAGATCAGAACCGGAAACCGATATTGACGAAGAAAAGAGGCCCGCTGTTAATATTTGAGGCTGAAATCATTAATTCGACGGGTCCGATGAAGCTATCATATCCGGCAGTTAATCCATATCCGAACATGATGTTTTTCCCATAGACCAGCTGTTCGGGGTAGTCGACAATACTGCCCACATCGGTTCGCGCTGTAAGGTATAATTTGCGGTATAGGTTATATTGGAGTTTGGCCCGCACAACAGCCGAATAGTAACCGAAACGCTGAATGAATTTAGCTCCTGGGAAATCGATATAGGTATCGATATAGTTTTTTTCGGATTGACCCCCTAAGGCGAACATGTGTTGCAGTGGCGGGGTATCATCTGCCCTGAGCATGGCGCCTGCAAAAATTCCGGGTTTTAGCACGAATCGTTTCGACAAACGGACATCATGATCATGACTAAAATAGATCAGGGCAGTATTTGAAAAGAGCTCTTGTTGCCAGTTGTTCGAAAGTGGCATGGTATATTCCACCCTCAACATACTTTTAAAACCTCGTGTTGAATAGTTTGGTTTATCGCGTGTATCGGCGTTAATCGAAGCGAAGAAGGTTCCGTAATTCGAGAAGGTGAAGAAAGGGGTCAGGATGGTATCCACCTCGTTTTCCTGCCGGAAACGAAAATATTCAAATTCAAATCCGGCTTGCAACTTATAGGTATTCCGAAAACTGTAATTGAAAAAGAGGGCTCCCATATAGTTTGTCATGCTGATCTGGTTGACCTTTACATCGTCATCGTACTGGTCGAACCTAAATGAATAAAAATCAGTGCTGATGCCCATCCCGGCCTTTCCGCCAAATCCCAGAAGATAGGCAATCTTTAACCGGGGCTGGGTACTGAGATTGAGGTTTACAAATAATTTAGTATTGGCAATGAGGAGATTACGAAAGCTACCACTCAGCAGTATCCCAACATCATATTCACTGTCGAAATGGATGCCGGCCGACAGGTAACCGGGTCCACCCTCCTCGGCCCTTACAATTAACCGGGTTTTATTATCCTTTCTTTCAAGCTCATAAGTGACGATATCAAAATACCCGGAACCACTCATCAGCCTGATATCCCGGTCTATATCAGAGATGGCTATCATCCCCTGTTGGGTAGTCTGGAAATAGCTGCTGAAGTACGCTTTGCCGATCTTCCTGTTTCCGCGAATTGAAACATCGTCGATTTTAACCGAATCCAGTGGGCGTGCATTATAGGTTATCAGGGGTTTGAATTCAATTGCATTGAGTGAGTCGGCCAGTGCCTTTATCTGAGGGTAAAACTTACGGGCTACCCGCTCTCCTTCCGCCATGATAGAATCATAGGAAGTAAAATCCATCATACCATAAGAGAGTTTAATGGGCACCTTGAGGTCTGTAAGACTGTCGCCAACCTTGTTTGCCCCAACCCTGGCAAAGGAGGTGATCTGATCGAGCACAGCCATGATGGAGGCCAGTTTTTCCTTCGAATCGGCCAGTCCCGACTGAACATCGCCGCCAATAATGATTTGTGCTCCCATCTCTTTCACCTCCTTGACCGGGTAGTTATTCACCACTCCACCATCGACAAGATAATACCCCTGGTAGTCGGTGGGCATGAAATAGCCCGGAATCGACATACTTGCGCGAATGGCCATAGGGAGATATCCTTTGTCAAGAACGACCTGGTCACCTGTAAACAGGTCTGTTCCAATGCAAAGGAAAGGGATGGGAAGTTTTCTGAAATCGTCTGTTTTGTAAGCCGGAGAAAAATATTTGTTTAGCAGCAGGTTGATTTCCTGCCCTTTGTACATAGAGGGATTAATAGTTATTTTTTTTTCACGGATGGGGAGGGTAACAACCGTATTCTCTCCATACTCTTTCTCCTCGTAAGCAATATATTTGCGGTCGATGACATCCTTAAGGAGGTTATCCCAGTTTTGCGAGCGGATCATTTTTGAAATTGAATCCGGGTGATAACCAAGGGCATAAAGGCCGCCGATGATGCTTCCGATACTGGAACCACCGATATAATCGACCTGGAGTCCTGCTTCGTTAAGGGCTCTCAAAAGGCCGATATAAGCGAAACCCTTCGCTCCTCCTCCACTGAGAACCAGTCCGACAGTGGGACGCTTCCTCTGAGCAGCTGGTAGCTGGCTCTGAGAGTAGAGCATCGACGTAAGTCCGGGAAATAAAAGGAGGACAATCATAAAAAAAGAGCGGGCAGTTTGGCGCATAACAGAAGCTTTTTAGGAAATTCAAAGATAGATTTTTTTCCGGGTCACATTATTCCCGATCTTCTCTTAATTTTGCTGAAGTAATCGACAAACAACCGAACCATGACCGACCGTGTTAAGAAGCTCAGGGAACAGAGTTTAAACGCCATAAACCGCATCTCGGCCGAGCGTGCACTGCTGGTGACCGAATTCTACCTGTCGGGAATAGACCGGGAGGTATCGATACCTGTTGCCCGGGCTATGAATTTCGATTATATCCTGAAAAACAAGCATATCTGTATCAATGACGGGGAGCTTATTGTAGGGGAGCGCGGGCCGGCACCAAAGGCCTGCCCAACCTATCCCGAGATCTGCGTTCATTCGCTTGAAGATCTCGATATTCTTGATAAGCGGAAGAAGGTATCATTTAGGATTGACGCTGAAACAAAGAAAGTTTACAAAGAGAAGATCATCCCTTACTGGCAGGGAAAAAGCAACCGCGACAGGATCATGCATAGGGTCACATCCGATTGGCAGGATGCTTACAAAGCCGGTGTATTTACCGAATTCCAGGAACAGCGTGCTCCCGGGCATACAGTAGCCGGCAGCAAGATCTATCAGAAGGGCATGCTCGATATCATCGACGATATCCATGAGGCTTATGAAAAGCTTGATTTCTTTAACGATCCGACAGCTTCCGTCAGGCAGGAAGAGCTTAAAGCGATGGAGATCTCGGCCAATGCACTGATTCGTTTTGCCGAACGGCATGCCGAGGCACTGAAGCAAAATGCACGAGTTGAGAAAAACAGAAAACGTAAGAAGGAGTTGTCATCTTTGGCCGAAATATGCCTCCATGTGCCTGCACACGCCCCGCGAAACTTTCACGAAGCGCTTCAGTATTACTGGTTCGTTCATCTTGGAGTGATCACAGAGCTGAACCCCTGGGATTCATTTAATCCCGGCAGGTTGGACCAGCACCTGTTGCCTTTTTACAGGAAAGGGATTGAAGATGGAACCCTTACAGAGGAGATGGCTACAGAACTGCTTCATTGTTTCTGGATTAAATTCAACAACCACCCCGCTCCGCCAAAAGTGGGTGTGACGGCACTGGAGAGCAATACCTACACCGATTTCTGCCTTATAAATCTCGGTGGCGTTAAGCAAGACGGCACAGATGCCGTCAATGAACTAACCTACCTGATTCTTGATGTTATAGAGGAGATGCGCTTGTTGCAGCCCAGTTCCATGGTTCAGGTAAGTAAGAAAAACCCCGATGCTTTTATTGCCCGTACGCTTCACATCACCAAAACCGGATTTGGTCAGCCCTCCTATTTCAATACCGATGCTATTATACAGGAACTCGTAAGACAGGGGAAATCGATTGAAGATGCCAGAAACGGAGGAGCCAGCGGGTGTGTTGAGTCAGGTGCTTT
>CAYHCQ010000104.1:0-12569 GCA_964355115.1 uncultured Prolixibacteraceae bacterium
TAACTTTCGAATACTAAAACACTACCAGAGTAATCAGGAGATTAACGTTCCTAAAAACCTAAAGTTATGGCAAAAATCACTAAAGAAGATGCATTAAAGTATCACGAAGAAGGTCGTCCGGGAAAAATTGAAGTTGTTCCTACAAAACCTCACAGAACACAAAGGGATTTATCGCTGGCCTATTCACCGGGGGTTGCCTATCCCTGCCTGGAGATTGAAAAAAACAAGGATGATATTTACAAATATACATCCAAAGGCAATCTGGTTGCCGTCATATCAAACGGCACGGCAGTGCTCGGCCTTGGCGATATAGGGGCCGATGCCGGAAAGCCGGTAATGGAAGGCAAAGGCTTGTTGTTTAAGATATTCGCCGATGTTGATGTCTTTGATATTGAAGTTGACACCCATGATATAGAAAAATTCATTGATACTGTTAAAAATATTTCCGTCACATTCGGAGGTATTAACCTCGAGGATATCAAGGCTCCTGAGTGCTTTGAGATCGAAGAGCGTTTAAAAAAAGAGCTGCAGATTCCGCTTATGCATGATGATCAGCATGGAACAGCCATCATTACTGCGGCCGGGTGGATCAATGCCATTGAAATCGCGGGCAAGAAAAAGGAGGAGGTCAAGATTGTTGTTAACGGTGCCGGCGCTTCCGCTATCGCCTGTACAAAGATGCTCGTTTCTGTCGGGGCTAAAACAGAGAATATAGTGATGCTCGACACCAAGGGTGTATTGCGCAAAGACCGTACCGACCTCAACAAATACAAGCAGATCTTTGCCACCGACCGTGATCTGCATACGTTGACTGAAGCCGTTGCCGGGGCTGATGTATTTCTCGGCCTCTCGACCAAAAATATCCTATCCAAGGAGATGGTACGATCTATGGCCGATAACCCCATCGTTTTTGCCATGGCCAATCCTGATCCCGAAATCTCCTATGATGACGCGATGGATGCACGGCCTGACGTACTAATGGCAACAGGCCGTTCTGACTATCCCAACCAGGTGAATAACGTACTCGGATTCCCCTATATCTTCAGGGGAGCACTCGATGTAAGGGCAACATGCATCAATGAAGAGATGAAAGTTGCTGCCGTTTATGCCCTTGCAAAACTGGCAAAGGAGGATGTCCCCGAAAATGTAAGCGCAGCCTACAATGTTAAGAATCTGATGTTCGGACGGGAATATTTTATTCCCAAACCGCTGGATATGCGTCTGATTACGACTGTAGCGCCAGCTGTTGCAAAAGCGGCCATGGATTCGGGCGTTGCCCGTAAACCGATTACCGACTGGGATGCTTACCGGTCGGAACTGAGCCGGCGACTGGGCTTAGAAAACCAATTGGTACGCCGCATCACACTGAAGGCTAAAACTGAACCCAAGCTGATCGTATTCCCCGAAGGCAACAGTCTGAAAATTTTACGGGCAGCCAAGGAGGTATATCACGAAGGTATTGCCAAGCCAATACTTCTTGGAAATGTTGATGAAATCAGACACCTCATAGCAGAAAATCACCTGGATATTCATGATCTTCCCATCATTGACCCGAGAGATCCCGCTGTAGAATCGAAAAGGGTTCAGTTTGCGGAAATGATATGGAAGAAGAGACAACGGAAAGGAATTACCCATGCAGAAGCGCTGGAACTGGCCAAAAACCGGAATTATTTCGGGATCATGATGGTAGAGACAGGTGAAGCCGACGCAATGGTATCGGGAGTTACCAGTGAATACGGTGATGTGATGGGACCGGCATTAAAGCTTATCGGGCCGCGACCAGGACTGGAACGGATTTCAAGCATGTACATGGTGATCACCAAAAAGGGTCCCTTCTTCTTCGCAGATACAACAGTAAATCTTGATCCTGACTGGAAAACGCTGGCAGATGCAGCCTTACTTACCGCAGAAATGGTACGCAGGTTCAATATCGAACCCGTTATTGCCATGCTCTCCTATTCAAATTTCGGATTTATCAAGCCTTCTGAACATACAACGGGCCCTGAGAAAGTAAGGCAGGCAACAAAATTCCTGCACCAGAATTATCCAAATCTGCTTGTAGATGGTGAGATCCAGGCTAATTTCGCCCTGAACAGGGAGATGTTGAAATCTGCATTTCCTTTTTCAAAGATTGCAAATCAGGATGTAAACACCTTGATATTCCCGAATTTAAGTTCCGGGAACATTGCCTATAAAATCATGCAGGAGATCGGTGGTGCAGAGGTTATCGGTCCGATCCTTATGGGTATGAACAAGCCCATCCATGTAGTCCCGATGGATTGCACCGTAAGGGAGATTGTGCATATGACCACGATTGCCGTTGTGGATGCCCAGCATGCTGCGAAAGCAGGAAAGTGAACCAAGCATTTTAGTAATTATTAATAATAACAAAGAACTATGAGTCTAAGTATTATTGGAAGATCAATTGCGGAGTCTGTTACCCTGAAATTGAATGAAACTGCTGCGCTGCTCAGAGCAAAAGGTGAACCTGTGATTCATCTTGGTATTGGTGAACCAAAAAGCAAAGCCCCATTGGATGCTATTGTTGCAGCGGCAAGCCTGCTCAATACAGGTGAAATCCGTTACACACCGGCCGATGGGATACCTGCCCTTAAACAGGCCATTGTACGGTATACCGGCGACATGTATGGACGTATTGTCTCTCCGCAAAATGTTATTGCCTCGGGAGGAGCAAAACAAGCCATCATGGTCGCGCTTCAGGCAATTTTAAACCCCCAGGATGAGGTTGTATTCCCGGCCCCTTATTGGGTAAGTTATCCTGAAATGGTCAGATTATGCGGAGCCATACCGGTTCCCGTACTTCCTGAAGATGGGAGCTTTTACCCGACATTGCAGGATATTGAGAGAGCCTGTGGTTCAAATACAAAAGCAATCATCATCAACAGCCCGAATAATCCTACCGGTGTAATGTACTCAGAGAAATTCATCAGTGAAATCGTTGATTTTACTGAAAAAAGAGGCATTTACCTAATCATGGATGATATTTACCACCGGTTGATTTTCAATGGAAAGAAGCCAATCAGTTGCTATAATTTTCTGAAAACCAGTATCGATGAATCAAAACTCATCGTTATCAACGGGGTTTCCAAGCAATATGCCATGACAGGTTTCCGGATCGGCTGGGCTGTTGCCAATAAGAAGCTGATCACCTGCATGACCAATATTCAGAGTCACCAGACATCAGGACCATCGGTGGTACTGCAGGCTGCTGCTGTTGCGGCCATCATGGGCATTCAGTCGGGTGTAACCAATCTTTGCGCCACGCTCCAGAACAACACCAATGTGCTGATGGACCAGCTTAACTCCTTTGAGGGAGTGAGGGCGACCCGTCCCGACGGAACTTTTTATTGCTTTGTCGACTTCAGCCATTACAGCAAAGATTCGAGCAAACTGGCCTATTTTTTACTTGAAAAAGTGAGGGTAATAACTGTGCCGGGCAAGGAATTCGGTTTGGATGGATACCTGCGGCTTTCAACCTGCGGATCGATCAAGGATATAACCCAGGGCATTGAGCGTATAAAATGGGCGCTGGATCCGAACTCGCCGAACGAACTGTTTATCGGCGACCGTAAACTGGTGAGAGACTGGCTATAACATTTAGTATTGGACAATTAAACAACATAAAATATGTCAAAATATTTGAAATTTGAGACTCCTGCTCAAAAACAGGCTATAAATTTAAAGAGCGAGTATGGATTGGCGAATCATGGGTTGGTCCACCTTGAAAGAGTATATTGGAACCTTCCGGCGCCTGCGTTGTATGAGGAGGCAGTGTTCCGCAATGAAGGAAAAATCGTTAATGGAGGTGCCCTTCTGGTAAATACCGGCAAATGGACTGCGAGAGCAGCAAATGAAAAGTATTTCGTTCAGGAACCTACCACGGAGGATAAAATTGACTGGGGAAAAAACAATCGTCCGCTTACCCCCGAAAAATTCGACGGCATCTTCAGCCGTCTGCAGGCTTTTTTGCAGGGAGAAGAGCTTTTCGTGCAGGATGTTTACGTTGGGGCCGACCCCGATTACCAGATGCCGATCCGGATTATAACTGATACTGCCTGGCAGAGTCTGTTTGCACGGAACATGTTCATGACACTGAACACGCTCGAAAAATGCAAGACACATATTCCTAATTTTACCGTTATTGCATCTCCTTCCTTCAAGCTTGACCCCAGGATTGACGGAACCAACAGTGAAACTGCGATTGTGATTGATTTCTCAAAACGGCTGGCCATTGTGGCAAACACTCAATATGCCGGTGAGATAAAGAAATCTATATTCACGGTCATGAACTTCCTTATGCCGTTGCAGGATGTAATGTCGATGCATTGCTCTGCGAATGTTGGCAAAGAGGGCGATGTTGCGCTGTTTTTCGGATTAAGCGGAACGGGCAAAACCACCCTTTCGGCCGATCCGAACAGGGCGCTGATCGGCGACGATGAGCATGCCTGGAGCGATGAAGGAGTATACAACTACGAAGGTGGCTGTTATGCCAAGGTGATCCGGCTCTCTGCAGAGAATGAGCCTGAGATATATAACTGCACCCATCAGTTCGGAACCATCCTCGAAAATGTGGTATTTGATCCGACCTCGCGGAAAATAGACCTTGATGACGACCAGATAACGGAAAATACCCGGGCTTCCTATCCGCTGGATATGATTCCCAATGCCGTTCCTGAGAAGAGCGTCAGGAAGCATCCGAAGAATGTCATCTTCCTTACCTGCGATGCCCAGGGTGTAATGCCCCCTATTGCACTGCTCAACAACAATCAGGCAATTTATCATTTTATAAGTGGTTATACTTCCAAAATTGCGGGTACGGAACTCGGCCTGGGAATAGAACCTGAAATTGCATTCAGCGCCTGTTTCGGGGCTCCGTTCATGGTTCACCATCCCTATTTTTATGCTGATCTCCTTCGCAGAAAGATTGAAAAACACGGCGCCAAGGTATGGCTTGTTAATACTGGTTGGGTTGGTGGAAAATTTGGCGTGGGTAAACGCATCAGTATCCGTCATACACGCAATATGCTGAATGCTGTTCTTAACGGTGCGCTCGATAACGTCGAATTCCGGAAAGATAAGATCTTCGACTTCAGCATTCCGGTTACCTGTCCCGACGTACCCAACGATGTTTTGGATCCTTCCAACGCTTGGGGTAACAAGGACGAATACTGGATGAAATATGATGCCCTGGCTTCCCGGTATATTGAAAATTTCAAGGTATTTACTGAAGGATGCCCTGATGAAATAATAAATTCGGGTCCTAAACGGAATCGATAACCACTACAATTTATTTGGTTTTATCAACAACCCCGGGCGCTCCCCGGGGTTGTTTCGTTAACATCGAATATTTTTTAAAAATATTCATCATAAAATTTGCATAATCAAAATTATTTGTTAATTTTATCACACTTAAAAATCCACCAATCATTAAGTTATAAACCCGTAAATAACAAGGTCATGAGCTCTTTAAAATCGAAATTCGTAGAAAAGGCTGTTCCCGTTGCGGCCGAGGTAAAAACACTGTTAAAGGATCACGGTAATGTCGTACTCGGCCAGGTTACCATCGAATCGGTAATTGACGGCATGAAAGGATTACCTGCCCTGTTGACCCTCACCTCCAAACTGGATTCCCAGGAAGGTATCCGTTTCCGGGGTTATTCAATACCCGAACTCCAGGAGAAGCTGCCAAAACTTTCACCGGAAGACGAGCCGCTCCCTGAAGGCCTCTTCTACCTGATGTTGCTTGGAGAAATACCTTCACTTGCAGATGTTCAGGAGATCGGTAAAGAGTGGAAAAATCGTGCAGCTGTTCCGCAAAGCGTTTTCAAGGTTCTTGATGCTTTACCCATGGACTCTGCGCCCATGGCCGATTTCAGTGTCGGAATTCTGACACTTGCCACCGAATCCAAATTCCTTCAGGCATATAATGCCGGAGTTGGCAAGAAAGATTATTGGGATTCCTACTACGAAGATGTAATGAATTTCATCGGGCAGTTGCCTGTCATTGCTGCTTACATTTACCGCAAGCATTATTTCAACGGGAATGTTATCCCCGCTGATCCCAGCCTCGACTGGTCGGCCAACCTCGCTCACATGATGGGCTACGATGATCCGGAAATCTACAAACTATTCAGGTTGTATCTGACTATCCATGCCGACCATGAGGGAGGTAATGTGTCTGCCCATGCCGCTCACCTGGTAGCTTCGGCTTTGAGTAATCCATATTATTCCTATGCTGCCGGAATGCTCGGTCTTGCAGGCCCTCTCCATGGGTATGCCAACCAGGAGGTAATTGCCTGGATCATGGATATGATCAAAGAAATCGGGACTGAAAGCCCCACCAAACAGCAAATTCATGATTTCTGCGAGAAGACGATCGGTGCAGGAAGGGTAATTCCAGGTTACGGTCATGCCGTGTTGCGGAAAACTGATCCGCGTTTCGAAGCTCAGCGTGAGTTTGCAGCCAAGTATTGCAAAGGCGACAGTTTCATCCAGATTGTGAATGATCTTTACGAAGTTGTACCTCCCATTTTAGGCGGACTGGGCAAAGTAAAAAATCCCTGGCCGAATGTGGATGCCTATTCCGGATCGTTATTGATGCATTACGGAATTAAAGAAGCTCCGTTCTACACCGTATTATTCGGAGTGTCCCGTGCTTTGGGCGTCCTCGCCTCGCTGCTTTGGGACCGGGCGATCGGCCTGCAAATCGAAAGGCCATCTTCCTATACACTCGAATGGTTCAAGGAAAAAGCCGGAATATAAAACTAACCTTTAAAACCTATAAAACATGAAAGTAACTGTTGTTGGCGCCGGACTTGTTGGCGCCACCTGTGCCGATTCAATCGCACATAAAGATATCGTCAGGGAAGTTGTTCTGCTTGACGTGAAGCAAAATGTGGCTGAGGGTAAAGCCCTGGATATGTGGCAGATGTCGCCTGTCGACCAATTCGACACACGCATCCATGGTTCCACGAACGATTATACCAAAACCGCAGGCTCCGACATAGTGGTTATCACAGCCGGCGTTCCCCGTAAGCCAGGCATGAGCCGCGATGACCTGATCTCAATCAATGCCGATATCGTTAAAAGCAGCACAGAGAATATTATTAAGTATTCTCCCAATGCGATTATCATCATTGTATCCAACCCATTGGATGTTATGACATACTGTGCATACCTGACTGCCGGCATTGATTCAAGCCGTGTATTCGGTATGGCCGGGATTCTCGATACTGCCCGTTATGGCGCTTTCCTTGCCGAAGCACTGAATTGCTCTCCGAAAGATATCCATTCCATCCTGATGGGCGGACATGGAGACACTATGGTTCCGCTGCCTCGCTATACAACGGTAAGCGGTATTCCGGTAACTGAGTTGATTGAAAAAGAGAAACTCGATGCTATTGTTGAGAGGACCAAAAAGGGTGGCACAGAGATCGTGAACCTGCTTGGAACCTCAGCCTGGTATGCTCCTGGTGTTGCAGCTGCACAGATGGTAGAAGCGATCGTGAAAGATCAGAAGAGAATCTTCCCTTGCTGTGCCTGGCTACAGGGCGAGTATGGCCTGAAGGACATCTACCTTGGCGTTCCTGTTAAATTAGGTAAAAAAGGTATCGAGCAGATTATTGAACTGAAACTGAATGACGAGGAGAAACAATTGGTAAATGCCTCGGCAAAAGCTGTGCGCGAGGTGATGGATGTCCTCGACAAAATGAATGCTGCAAAATAATGGCTTAACTGCAACATAGTTGCATAAAAAAAGGGGCACCGGAAATGGTTGCCCCTTTTTTTTGAACTATGAATCTCACTTATTGAGCATAACCGGCATAACGAGCATGAGGATGTCCTCCTCCTTATTTGCATTGTTCACTGGATAAAGAATACCTGCACGGTTGGGGGCCGACATCTCGAGCCTGACCTCATCGGTTTCGATATTGCTTAGCATTTCGAGCAGAAATTTTGAGTTAAAGCCGATTTCAAGGTCGTCGCCTTCGTATGAACAGGTGAGGCGTTCTTTAGCTTCATTCGAAAAATCGATATCCTCAGCCGACAGCACCAGTTCCTTTCCTGAAACTTTAAAACGGATCTGGTGGGTTGACTGGTTGGCAAAAATTGATACACGCTTGATGGAGGTAAGCAATGCATGGCGGTCGATGGTCAGTTTGTTGGGATTCTCCTTCGGGATAACAGCTTCGTAGTTTGGATATTTTCCGTCGATAAGCCGGCAGATAAGATGGGTGTTGCTGAAGGAGAAGAATGCGTTGGTCTTATTGTATTCTATAACCACCGGTACATCCTGACTTGAAAGGATATTTTTCAGCAGGTTGAGCGGCTTTTTAGGGAGGATGAAGTTGGCCGAATCCTGTGATTTGGCATCTGACCGTTTATACCTTACAAGTTTGTGGGCATCGGTTGCCACGAAGGTTATGTCATCGGGTGAAAGTTCACAGAAAACGCCGGAAAGCACAAGTCTGAGTTCATCATTTCCTGTGGCAAAAAGTGTCTTATTCACAGCCTGTGCAAGCATGTGAGAATCAATGTTGATGGCGGTGGTATCTTCAAGTGAGGGGGTGCGCGGGTACTCTTCGCTCTTATGACCGGAAAGTTTGTACTTCCCTTCACCGGCGGAGATCTCGATCATCAGCGTATCGACATTGATGATAAAGGATACCGGAATATCAGGAAATGTCTTCAGGGTTTCAACAAGGATCTTGGCCGGGATGGCAACACTGCCCGGTTCTTCGGAACGGTCGGGCTGAATGGTGACACGCATGGTGGTCTCCAGGTCAGAAGACGTTATGGTAAGAGACTCCTCGTTCAGCTCAAACAGAAAATCATCCAGGATCGGCAAGGTGTTGTTGGTATTGATTACCCCTAGGATAGCCTGCAAGTTTTTCAGTAAAAGAGAGCTGGAGATGATGAATTTCATGGCAGTTTGGTTTTAATGAATTTTGTTTCAAATATACAATATTAATGATTTTATTCCAATATTATTTAAAACCATTATAACTTAAACCCGTTCCTTCTTCCCGGGTTTGAAAACAAATTTATTCTCCTCCCCCTTAAGTAAACGGCGGATGTTCTTCCGGTGGGTCCACGGGATAAAGAGAGCCACCATCAGTGAAAGGGCAAGCAGAGCAGGATTGCTTTCGTGGGTGACAAAAATGACGATGAGCGGAAACGCCAGTGAACCGATGATAGACGACAGTGAAACATAATGGGTTAATACAAGAACCACGATGAAGATTGCAAGGACGATGAGCAGTGCAAGCGGAAAGAGGGCGATGCCGACCCCGGCGAAGGTTCCGACACCTTTCCCTCCGCGGAAACCTGCGAACACCGGGAACACATGACCTAATACGGCTGAAATGCCCATTGCAACACGCAAATAAACCAGCATGTCGCCTTCGAGTCCTCCGGGGTTGACCCAGGTTGCAAGCTGTACTGCCAACCAGCCTTTGAAAACATCGAAGAGCATCACCGGAATTCCGGCCTTGTAACCGAATACACGGATAACGTTGGTAGCACCGGCGTTCCCGCTCCCATGCTGCCGGATATCTATTCCGTAAAACAGCTTACCGACCCATAAGGCCGACGCTATCGACCCGATGAGGTAGGCAGCAAGAACTTCAGGGATAATGTAGAGAAAAACCATAAATTCAGTTATGAGTTATGAGTTAAAAGTTATGAGTTACTCCTCTTCGGGTTCGAACTTTCGCAGGAAGTCACGTTTCTTTCGTTCGGTGGAGATAGAGTATCGATAGCCTTTGGCAAGCTTCTTCAAACGAGCAGCCTCATTCTTCGATTGTGCATCCTTGATGATAATGTCGTTAAAACTAAGGTCGGATGAGAGTACCTGCATAAGATTGTTCCGGTAGTTGAAGAAGAACCAGTCGTTTTTGGTCAGTTCGAGGTAGATAGAAAAGTCATCGCCATTCCTCTTTTTTGTGAGCTCGATGATGCCTTTAACATAGCGGGCAACATGGTTCTTCCCGGCATTGGCGATGCCGATATTACCGAAAGAGATATAGGATTTGGAAACTGTGTCGTATCGCAGCCACACATCAGCCAGGAAGAGGGTTCTGTCAAGCTGCTCCGGAAACTTCTTGTATTTTCCCACCAGTTCAATCTCCCCTTTCAGGCGGTCTGCCTCCTTTTTATCCATCAGGTACTCGAGGGCCCGGTTGTAGGGAGAATTTGCAAGGTTCACCCCGTTCAGGTTCACAGAGTTAACAATGGTACTGAACTTCTGGAGTCCATCTTCGGAAAACGGAAAATCCAGACTGATCGCTACATGAACCTTCACCGAATCGGGGATGACGTAATAGTCGATGGTTCCATAGCTCTCCATCTTCATATTTCCGGAGTTCATGCTCAGGTTGATTTTCCCTTCGCCATGCAACATACATGTAGATGTATTGAGGGAGATATAACTGCCGGGCTCTCTCCGGTCCTTCAGCTTTTCCGGGGAACCGATGCGGAATTCGGTGGCCGCGAGGTTGTATTCAATTAGCCCACCGGATGTTACCATCATAGTATCACTGAAACTGTTTTTTCGTTTAAAGAAGGTCGGACTCACTACCCCCTCGGTGTTGTAGAACATCAGTCCGAGGTTAACCGTTTCGTTGAGCGTATTTTTCACTGGTGTACTCACTGGCAGCTGAACCCGCTGAGGATTTACCGGTGCAGAAAACTTCACCCATTCGGTTTTTTCACGAAAACAGTCGCTGAGCGGCCGGAAGCCGCCGTTAAATGTGAGAAATTTTTCCGCAGCCCGGAGTATTACATCTCCCTTAAAGGCAAACTCAGGACTCAGGTTGAACCGTGTCGTATCCGGTATGGCACCTTCGGCGATAGTCTGGCCGGAAGTATCGACCTTGATTCGTGAAAACCTGATCACCGACATTTCACCAGCCCGGTCCTTATAGGTATAATTTCCGTTTCCGGTATAATTTTTACGCGAGGCAACGGAGACTTCCGCATTGAAAAACTGATGGATCCGGTTCTTTGTGTTTGCAATGATACCTGCATTTTTCAGCACCTCCATTTGGGCATCCTTGAGAATACGAACCTTCCCGGAATCGGGGTAAATGGCGGCATCGGCCACCTTGATTATCTTCACCTCCTCGGCATTGATCACGTTGGTTCTCAGGTTGTACCGTGCCTTGGCTGCAAAGAACTTAAGCGAGTCCTGGAGCGGGTGAACCGAGATAAATTCCGAGCCAGTATATCCGACATCGATCAGCTGCGAATAACTGAGTGAATCGACATTTGCTTTCCGGCTCTGTTCATTGGCCAGCAGAATCTCTTCAAAATCGATCAGCCAGTCGAAGCGGTCCATCGAACAAACGTACTTGTTGAACGGGAACTCCACCTTTGAGATCCCGACGTTCGATTTAAACTCACCCTTCCTCTGGTCGAAGTCGAAGTGGGTCTGGTAGTTTTTCGTAGAGATGGTCAGATCGGCCAGGTCGTATGACTTGATACGAAAATTGGCAATGAGCGCATCGAAAGTGCGACGTTTGAAACTGAATCCTTTAGAATCCATTTCTGCATCGCGGATTTTAACGGTTCCGCTACCGGTAAGCGCGCGCGGGGTGAGCGCCAGTTTACCTGCAAAGGTCGACTGGTTGTTGTACATCACCATATCCCTGCGGGTGCTGTTCACGATCAGCGAATCCTTATAAGGATGCCAGAATTCATTTACCGAATCGGCTGTTACCGAAGGATATTCAGTATCACCCAGCTGCTCGGTTGCCGAGAATGTCTTTGCCAGGGTCTTCATGGAATCGGGCAGGAAGATAAAATCGGGAGAAACGCTTGTGGAGTTGAGGAAACGTAAGGTTCCGTCACCCCGCAGTCCCCGGTCGCTAAGGTCGATTCTGGATGTAAAGGTTCCCTTTCCGCCATACGCCATATAACCGCTATCGCCGGTCGATTTCTCAAGGCCGAGCGAGTAATCGGGACGAACCTTTAATGGTTCTGTAATCTTCGGGAAGATGCCGGCAGAAGTAAGGTCGCCGGTAAAGTTGAGGCTATCGGTGGAGACTACGTCGAGACTGTTGATCGTAAAGGGGTCGACCTCAAAAAAGAACTTGTCCTTCCGGTAAACCCCTTTATGGGTCGTCTTTTTATTCCAGTAAACATAGGCGTTGTTGCGGTTGGTAAATATCGGGTACCGGGGGAGAGCCTTAAGTCCCGATTTGTTACCCGGATCGTCGATCAGCAGTTCACCGCTGAGATTGGTGAGAGCGGTCTTTACACGGACCAGCGGAAATTTTCCCGTCCTGGGATCCCATGTTTTACTCGTTACATAGAACATCATGGAATCGACATGTGGCAGGTCGATCCTGAACTTATCATACTCAAAGGCACAGCTGTCGCCCCAGAAGTCGAAGAGTCCTGCTTCGATCTTCCCTTTGAACATGAAATTCAGCCCCTTCTTGAGGATAATTGTCTCGTTCTTCGGATAGATTATCACCTGCTGCGAATCGCTAAGCATGACTGAAGGTACCCCCTGTATACGCAGGTAGAAGCTGTCGAGGCTGAGT
>CAYHCQ010000105.1:0-4706 GCA_964355115.1 uncultured Prolixibacteraceae bacterium
TTTTTACTATTTGCAGCTCTGGTATTCACCGCTACGTTATCGGCGCAGGAGGTCATTCTGAAAAACGGGAAGTACTACAACTCCGGAAAGAAACTCTATACCGGACTGGTAAAAGAGTACGATGACAATGGCGCCCTGAAATCCGGGATATGGATCAGCAATGGCCTGCTTGACAGTATTTCGACGTTCTATTTTCCATCAGGCAACAAACAGGAGCAGCGTTCATACAGCCAGGGAAAGAAGCATGGTTTATGGATCATCTGGGATGCCAATGGAACAAAAACAGCAGAGGCCCGTTTTACCGATGGGAAAAAGGATGGGTTCTGGTATGTGTGGGATGAAAAGGGTACCAAACGATACGAAATGTTTTACACAGCCGGCGAAAAAAGGGGTGTTTGGTTTATCTGGGATTCAAACGGCAAGCTGATCACAGAAACTAAATATAATTGACGGCGGAAAATCACCCCCCCCCTCAATGATCTTGTAGCAGATATTTCCTCTTCGACAGCTCTCTCTCCAGCTGCTTCCTGCTAACCGGAAATCCATGTGCCGGGTGAAATGTATTACAACCGGTTTGCAGGAGCTTTTCCCAGCTTCTGATAATCTCCGCACCGTCGTCGGCCCAGGGAGGAAAAATCGCCCCGGGCAGCCCGCCGATGGTATCCCCGACCAGGGCTGCCTCGTTACCTATAATAACAGAGCATGAGCCTGCAGAGTGGCCCGGTGTGTGCATAATATACCCGTCGAAACCCATCGGATTCAGATCAAGTTTTTCCGAAAAGCTTACAGCTGCCTTTACTCCCTGCACATGAAACCAATGGGGTACCCGGTACGGACCGAGACGATATAAAAGTCTGGTCCAGCCTGCATTTCCCTTTGGGATAGGGCTGTCGCCGCTTTCGAGAAATGTTTTTTCCGTTTCCTGCACCATGAATTCCGGGGCATATTTCTCCATCAGCAAACCTGCATTCCCGGCATGGTCGAAATGGGTATGGGTCATGATCACGCCTGCGGGTTTGCCTTTCTGTTCGAGACGTTTTATGAGCTTCCCGGCTTCGCCTTTCATGCCGGTATCGACCAACAGCCTGGAGCTGCCGGTGGAAAGCAGGAAGACATTGCAACGACCCAAAAGAATGCGGGTGATCGTTGTTCCGTTGCGGGTTTGCCAGGATTTCACGGTAGGCTTGTGGTAAGAGACAAAGGTAAGGAAATAGAGTAATTGCGAAATAGAAGAATCATTTTTATATCTTTGGAAGGATAAATGTTGTACAGAAATATGACAACCGCTGATAAGACAACAACCTGGAAGAGCGAACATGTCAGCTGGATTGATATTACCGACCCCTCCAAAGAAGAGCTGAAAGAGTACTCGAAACAGTACAATCTCGATTACTATGCACTCGCCGATTGCCTTGAACCGGCGCATCTTCCGAAAAAAGAGACCTTCCCGGATTATACGTTTATCATTCTCCGGGTATACGATGAAACCACTAAAAACCCCTCTTCCATCCAGGAGATGAGTCATAAAATAGCCATCTTTTACAGCGAAAAGGTGGTGCTCACGGTTCACAGGTTTCATGCCACCATCATCGAAGAGATCAGGTCGAAGTACCTTGAACCGGGAATCATCAGCGAGCCGTCGGAAATCGTGACTAAGATCATGTATTTCGCCGTAAAATCTTTTGAGCCCAGCACCGACCTTCTATCTGTAAAGATCGACAGGATGGAGAAGCAGATCTTCGTCGGCAGGCCGTCAAAGGTTTCACTCGAACAGCTTTATTACCTTAAAAACAACTGCCGTCTCAACCGAAGGATACTCAGCCTCACAAGGGATATTATCCTGCAGCATACAACCACATTGCAGGATACGGGAGCTTTGCAGGATGTCAGGGACCTACTGCAGAAACTCACCCTGAGTCTTGACGAAACGCACGACGATTCGGCCAACCTTTCTACCATCTATTTGTCGATGATGTCGATGAAAACCAACGATGTAATGAAGGTTCTGACCATCTTTTCAGTTTTTTTCATACCGCTTACCTTTATTGTCGGCATATACGGGATGAATTTTGAATTTATGCCCGAACTCGAATGGAAGTATGGGTATCCGCTCATTATGCTGGTGATGGGGTTGATCAGCGGAGTAATTTTCTGGTGGTTCAAGAGGAGGAGGATCCTTTGAAATCACCTTATGTAAAAGCGAACGGATGAAATTTTTGTATTTACAGATGGCTTTTGTTCTTTCATTGTTACCGGGAGGACTGCTGTCGCAAAACCAGGACAGGGTATCAAAGCTGACGTTGCCTAACGGGTGGGGGCTTAGTCCGGCAGGAATTCAGATTTCCGTTGGTGACCTTCCGCTCAATATCACCGTAGCTCCCGACATGAGGTATGCGGCGGTCACCAACAACGGGCAGAGCCGTCAGTCGGTTCAGCTCATCGATCTGAAAAACCAGAAGGTACTTGATACCTATGATGTCGGCAAATCGTGGCTGGGGATGGTGTTTGGAGAGAATGGAAAAGACCTTTACGTTTCGGGGGGGAACGATAACTGGATCCTGCGTTTCGTTATCCGGGATGAAAAACTGGTATGCCTTGATACGTTCAGACTCGGCGATCCCTGGCCTGTAAAGATCTCTGTTGCCGGAATTGCCGTCGACGGGCCACAGCACCGCCTTTATGCCGTTACAAAAGAGAACAACAGCCTCTACGTATACAATACATCCACAAAAAAGATCCTGAAGCAACTCCCGCTGGGAGGAGAAGGATATACCTGCATCCTGTCTCCCGATAAGAGTATGCTCTTCAGCAGCTGCTGGGGCTGTGATAAAATTGTCATCCTCGATACGAAAGCTCTTGAATTTGTCGGAACCGTTCCGGTTGGAGATAATCCCAACGACATGGTCATCGACCGGAAGGGCAGGTTTCTCTATGTAGCCAATGCAAACGATAATTCAGTTTCGGTTATTGATGTTAAGCTGATGTTGGTTAAGGAGACCCTCCGGGCGGCGCTCTATGCCGATGCCCTGCCGGGATCGACAACGAACAGTGTCTCCCTCAGCCAGGATGATAAAACTTTGTTTGTAGCCAATGCCGACAACAATTGTCTTGCCGTGTTTGATGTTGAGGATCCCGGTCACAGCAGGGGACTGGGTTTTATCCCCACGGGCTGGTACCCGACCTGTGTACGGGTAGCCGGTAACCGTTTGCTCGTGGCCAATGGGAAGGGACTCTCCTCGCTGCCCAATCCCCGGGGACCAAATCCTGCGAAGAAGACCAATAAAGTCAGCTACCAGAAGGGCGATGTAAAAAAGGCAGAGGAGGTGCAGTATATCGGCGGGCTTTTCAAGGGAACCCTAAGTCTGATCGGGTTTCCCGATGAAGGGATGCTTTCAGGCTGGACAAAGCAGGTTTATGAAAACACACCCTGCAACGCAAAAAACGCCGCCTCTGCCCACGGCATGAAAGGCAATCCGATTCCGCAGAGGGAGGGCGACACATCGCCTATCCGCTATGTTTTCTATATTGTCAAGGAGAACCGCACCTATGACCAGGTGCTGAGTGATCTCCCGCAAGGGAACGGGGATACATCGCTGCTTCTTTTCGGCAATAAATACACGCCCAACCAGCATGCGCTGGCAACGGAATTCGTTCTGCTGGACAATTTCTATGTTGACGGGGAGGTGAGTGCCGACGGACATAACTGGAGCCTTGGGGCCTATGCCACCGATTACCTTGAAAAGAACTGGCCTACCAGTTACGGGGGCCGGGGCGGCAGTTACGATGCCGAAGGGACACGTGAAATTGCCAACAACAAAAACGGGTTCATCTGGGATCAATGTAAACGGGCAGGTGTTTCCTACCGCACCTATGGCGAGTTTGCCGATGACTACAAGGCCAACATTCCGGTACTCGAGGGGCATTTTTGCCCCTATTACACCAGCTGGGATCAGAAGGTGATGGATACCACCCGGTTCAGCCAGTGGAAGCGCGATTTCGATTCACTGGTTGCCATAAACCAGCTGCCACGACTTAGTACCCTTCGGTTCATCAACGACCATACGGAGGGTTTGCGCCTTGGACGACCAACTCCGTTTGCCGGCGTGGCCGACAACGACCTGGCCGTGGGGCTGTTCGTCGATTACCTTAGCCACAGCCCGATATGGAATGAATGTGCAATTTTCATCCTGGAAGACGATGCACAGAACGGTCCCGACCATGTTGATGCGCATCGCAGTATTGCCTTCGTTGCAGGCGGATTTGTAAAGCAGTCGTTTGTTGATCATACGCCCTATTCAACATCTTCGATGCTGCGCACCATTGAACTGATCCTTGGATTGCCCCCGATGAGCCAGTATGATGCTGCCGCCGAACCTATGTGGAGATGCTTCGACACGCTGGCAGTCCACCCTTCGTTTCATGCCCGCATGGCGCAGACCGACCTGTTCGAGAAGAACACGGCACAGAGCGAATGGCAACGAAAAAGCGAGGAGTTCAATTTCGGAAAAGAAGACCGGGTTCCCGACCAGGAGCTCAACGAGGTGCTGTGGGTGGCTTGCCGCGGGACTTCACGGCCCTGTCCTCCACCGGTGCGTGCCGCCTTTGTAAGGTTAAACGAAACGGAAACAGACTGAAACTCATGAGAAACAGCCACTATCAACGAAATTTTCTGACATGAAACAGGATTTCAGGTTCGGGGCGATCGT
>CAYHCQ010000105.1:4806-12173 GCA_964355115.1 uncultured Prolixibacteraceae bacterium
GGGAAGCCGGCCATGCAGGTGATCATACGCGATATCACCGACCGGAAGGCAGCTGAGGCGGAGATCATAAGGGCACGCGAAAGGGCTGAGGCGAGCGACCGCCTGAAATCCACCTTTCTGGCCAATATGTCGCATGAAATCCGGACCCCCATGAATGCCATTGTTGGTTTCGCCGAATTGCTCAGCGACCCCGGGATTTCGACAGAGGAGCGCAAACACTTTTCAACCATCATTCAATCCCGCTCTGATGACCTGATGCACATCATCAATGATCTGCTGGAAATCTCGCGCATCGAATCGGGGAATGCCACGATCGTGCATCAACGGGTCGAACTCAACCTTTTGATGGATGACCTTGAGGCTGTGTTCCGTCAAAAACTGGAAAGAACCAGGAAAAAGATCTCCCTGACTTGCGTTAAGGCCCTTGCAGCAGAAAATGTCGTCGTGGTAACCGACGGGTATATCCTCAGGCAGGTTTTTACCAACCTGATCGATAATGCCATCAAATACACACCGGAAGGGGAGATTGCGTTCGGGTACGACACACCTGAAGGAGACGTTCTCCAATGTTTTGTGACCGACACGGGCATTGGCATCTCAAAGGAGAACCAGGAGGTGATCTTTGAACATTTCCGCCAGGCTGAAATTGAAAATCAGCACAGGTTCGGGGGAACAGGGCTGGGCCTCTCCATTTGCAAAGGATCGCTTTCCTTGCTGGGTGGCACCATCGGCGTTGAATCAGAACATGGAAAAGGAAGCACATTCCGCTTCACCATTCCATTGGAGCCGGCAAAACCGATGGAACATGAGCCGAAAACCAATCTGGCCGGGGCAACCTCAAAGAAAGCATTCAACTGGGCCGGTAAAAAAATACTCATTGTTGAGGATGAAGAATCAAACATGGAGTTCCTGAAAGTCATCCTGGCTGGTACAAAAGCCGGACTGGTCCCTGTCTACAGCGGGCAGGAACTGCGCGATCATTATTCAGAGCTGGATAAAATAGACCTGATCCTTCTTGACATCCGCCTGCCGGATGCGAGCGGGTGGGACCTGGCCAGGGAGATCAAATCGATACGCAAGGAGCTCCCGGTGATTGTGCAAACCGCTTTTGCAATGTCGTCTGACCGCTTAAAAGGTGAAGAAGCAGGATGCGATGATTATATCTCAAAACCAATCAGCAAGGACAAGCTGCTGAAAATCATTGCGGCCTATATTTAGACAGCCTCTTTTTTCTTGCCGGTTCCTAGGAACCATCCGATGAATGCACCCAGAATACCGGTCATGACGGTGTTGGTTAAAATATCCACAATCACAAGGGTAACAGAATAAAGATTCATCGAAGCAAGGATGTAGAGATCATATATCACTCCAAGCACCAAACCGATTATGAGGCCTGCAGTTAATCCGCCTGTGAGGGTCTTAATACCTGCCCACTGCTGGAAGATAAAGGAGAGCAGAAAAGCCAGACCCAGGTTGGATATAAATATGAGAACCAGATTGGGCATCTCATTCATGAGCCCCTCGTATTGTGTGGTGTTTGCAGTAAAAAAATCCATCAGCAGGAAGCCATAAAAAAGCCATCCAAGCAGGAACATTAAAATACCTCCGCAAAGGGAAGCAAGCAGCATTTTCATATTCATAAACATGGTTTTTAGGTTAGTACCATGTAAAAATATAAAAAAACATTGACATATGCAGAATGATTCTAAATTATTATTTTGCTTTTACCCCATTGTGTGCGGTTAGCACGAATCTCACGGTATTGGAAGCCGGAAGTGTTTTGATTGCGGTTTCCTGCATTTTCGTGTCCATGTTGAAGAAATTGATGAAATGATCATACTTCCCATCTTTTGGAATAACATTATCGCCGGTGGCCAGATAATCATTGCCAATCAGGAAGCAACAAGAGCCGGGTGTGTGCCCGGGGGTATGGTAAACCCTGATCTTCATCCCCTGCAGGGTAAGTGTGTCGCCGCTGTTAAACAGGGTATACGGGCCGAATTTCCATTTGAACCGGACAAGCGGAAATTTCCCGTTCTTCCCGTTGACCATCTGCTCTTCATCCTTGTGCATATATACCCTGGCGTTTTTGAAAAGCCCTATGGAACCGATGTGATCGCCGTCACTGTGGGTAAGCAGAATGTCGGTGACCTGTGCAGGATTGATATCTAGTTTCGACAGTGCATCCTTCACGTTATTTTCCTCCATTCCCGCATCGATCATCAGGTAGCCCTCTTTTCCCTTAAACAGGAAGGCATTGGCAAACCTGTCTTTGATGCAGAACACCGAATCATTGATCGGGCCGGTTTCATGGGGGGTCATATCACGTGTTCCCAGGTAAAACCTCAGTCCGAAGTAGCCTGCTATCAGGACGATCAGTCCGATAACAACCGTCAATCCGATCAGTATCCTTTTTATACTCTTTTTCATATCATTGTTTTACAAGGCAATAAAAGTAAGGTTTTTACCTATATTTGTGACTTACTTTCAAATCATGGGTCAACCCAATACCTCTGTGTTTTGCCCGAATTGCCGGACAATATTGCCGGACAATGCAAGTTTTTGTTCAAATTGCGGACAAAAGCGGATCCATCAGGGCAAGGAGTCGGTTTGGCATCTCATTGTTGAATCTGTGGGAGATATTTTCCCTTTATATGATTGCTGCCACAATCTCATTTATTATGATCTGAACATGACAAATTCTATAGTTATCGCTAAATTAAACCACAATTTATGACGACACAAAAAAACAATGCAAGCCGACTGATGCCGGTGCTGATGTCCTTCTTCGTGATGAGTTTCATCGACATGGTGGGCATCGGGGTCGACCGGGTGAAACCCGACTTCAACCTGAGCAATACCCTGGTGCAGCTCATTCCTTCAGCCGCATTTCTCTGGTTTTTCATACTTTCTGTTCCGGTCGGTATCATGCAGGACCGCATCGGAAAGCGGATGATGCTTAACATCGGGATGTTCGTGACGGCGATCGGACTTATCGTGCCATTCCTGGTTTATTCCTTTGCTTCAGTCCTGGTGGGATTTGCCCTTTTGGGGATCGGGAATACCATTGTGCAGGTATCGGCAAACCCGCTGCTGATCGATGTTGTGCCGTCAAACCGGACTTCCAGTTATCTCAGCTTTTCACAATTCGTTAAGGCGATTGGTTCCATGATCGCAGCCCCCCTTGCCGGCTGGTTTGCCCTGAAATTCGGTGACTGGAAATTGCTGTTCCTGGTTTTCGGTGTCGTTTCCCTCGCCACTGTTTTATGGCTTTCCGTAACAAAAATTGAGGAAACCCGTAATCCGGAGAAACGGGCAACCTTTGGCTCCTCCTTTAAACTGCTGGGGACGAGGTTCATTGCCATGATGGTGATGTGCATCTTCCTTATTGTAGGCATCGATGTGGGCGTGAATGCCGTTTCGGGACAATTCCTGCTCAATAAGTTCGGCGTGGCGCAAACCTTTGCCGAATCTGGCAGAAGCGTCTATTTCTTCGGCAAGATGCTGGGCACTTTCGGCGGCGCTGTGCTGCTCACCATGCTCCCTTCCAGGAAGTTCTTCCTCTGGTCGTCGGTGCTTGCCCTGATTTCGGTTCTTGCCTTGCTGGTTGTTCCCACTGCCATGATGGCCATGGTGATCATCTTCATCATCGGGCTGGGTGTTGCCAATATCTTTCCCCTTGTTTTCTCAATCACGGTAGAAAAATATCCGGTTCGCAGCAATGAGATCTCGGGATTGATGATCATGGCGGTTTCCGGGGGGGCTGTAATTCCTGTCCTGATCGGCTGGGTAACCGATATCTCTGCCAGTGTAACCGTAGGACTTTGGGTGCTTGTCGCCTGTGCCGTTTATGAACTCCTGGCTGCAGTCTACAACCTGAAAAAAAATTAATTCCTCAGCAAAAAAATCACGACTCGTTCAGATCGGAGGGAAACAGAACTGCGAGGCCACTGTTATAATTGCCTTTATACGATAGTCATCAATGGAAACAGGTGTAGCCGAGGGATTCAGGATCAGGAGCAAGGGTGAGTTTGAAGCGCTTTTCCGTGCCCATTACAGCACCTTATGCGGTTATGCCAACACCTTCCTGAAAGATCCCGATGCCTCCGAAGAGATCGTGCAGGAGGTGATGCTGAAGATCTGGGTTAACCGCTCGACACTGCTCATCACAACATCCATCCGCAGCTACCTTTTCAGGGCTGTCGCAACGGGTGCATAAATTTGCGGAAACACATCGATATCCGGGAGGATTACAAGGCCTGGAATGAATCTGCCATGGTTGGTGCCGAACGGTCGCCTGAGGACACGATGATTGCATCCGAACTGGAGGTGAAGATCAGGGGGGCGATCGACAAACTGCCCCTTGAACGCCGGAAAGTGTTTGTGATGAGCCGTTATGATGGGCTCACGTACGCTGAGATTGCCGCAAAATTGGGAATTTCTGTGAAGACAGTGGAGAACCAGATGGGCAGCGCACTGAAGACTTTGCGGACCGACCTGGCCGATTACCTGCCGTGGCTGGTGTTGTTCTTTTTTGAGGTGTTTAGAAAATAGTGAACGAGTGGACAGGCGGACAGGCGGACGAGATGAAGAAAGATTTTTTCAGGATAGGGGTGATTGAGTATTTGATTGTCATGTTATAGATTAAGATGAATCAAAACAGGTCGCATATCGAAGAACATTTACTTTTACAGTACCTTCTCGGAAACAGCGCTGACGATGAGCGTGCAGCTGTTGAAGCGTGGTTGTGTGAGAGTGAGGCAAACCGGGCACTACTCGACAAGCTGGAGGAGTTGTGGCTTGAAACCGGCAGACTCGATCCCCCGCCGCTGGCTGTTGATATTGATGCCGGCTGGATGAAATTGTCGGACCGCATTGCCAGCCATGATGCAGCACTCCCGATTGCTGAGTCCAGACGTGGCTCCTCCCGCTTCATGCGATATGCTATTGGGGTTGCCGCTGCGATCATCCTCCTTTTTGGAGTCTATGCACTGATCCGGATTATTGCCGGCCAGTCCAAAGATATTGAAATGGTTGCCCTTGCAAGCATAGTACACGACACGCTGCCCGACGGTTCGCGCATAACACTCAACCTGCAATCAAAACTTACCTGTCCTGAGAAGTTTGAGAAGCAGAACCGAATTGTAAGGCTCACCGGTGAGGCCCTTTTTGAAGTTAAAAAGGATTCCGCGAGACCCTTCATTATTATGGCGGGAGAGGCCGGGATCAGGGTACTTGGGACCACTTTCACGGTAAAAGCTTACCCCGGAAAAGATGTGGAGGTTGCCGTCACAGAGGGACGCGTACAATTTTTCAGGGTTGATTCCCATACCGGCGACACCCTTTCGATCCTCCTTGGCGCAGGCGAATCGGGCGTTCTGAAACCTGGTGCCATGATCCCTGAGTCCATGACCGAAAGAGCTCCCGACGACCTTTTCTGGGCAAACCGCACACTTGAGTTCAACGGAACACCCTTATCCGCGGTGTTCGCGGTAATCGAAAAATACTATCCGGTGAAAATTTCGGTGAGCCAGCCCTCCATCCTCGACTGCCGGCTCTCAGCCTCCTTTGCCAACGAGGATCCATCAAAGATTCTTGCAGTGATTGCCGAATCGTTCGGACTGAAACTGATTCCGGAGGGGCAGACCTTTCATTTAACAGGCAAAGGTTGTGGCAATGAGGGCAATTAAATTCTGGTTCAGCCTCCTATTATGCCTGGAGACCTCCATAGTGATCATGGGCCAGGAGAAATATCTCTCGAAAAAAGTAACCCTTGACATTCCCCAATGCAGTCTTGAAGTTGCCCTCAGGGAGATCGGAAAGGCAGGCCAGTTCAGGTTTTCCTATGATGCAGACCTCATTAACGGGGAGCGACAGGTAAGTCTGAAGGCTAAAAACTCCCCTGTTGCTGAATTGCTTAGGGAGATGCTGGGAAAGGATGTTCGTCCCCGGGAGATCGGCAACCATGTCATCCTTGTGCCCAACCGGGCGGCTGGCCGGGAAAAGCAGCTGTTCAGTGTGATGGTGGTTACAGGTACCATCCGCAGTGGATTTGACCGAAAGCCATTGGGTGATGTCACGGTTTACGAGGTTGAGAATAAGAAATCGGCTGTATCGTTGACTGACGGAAGCTATAAAGTGACGATGCCTTCGGGGAAGAAGATTCGGGGGATTGCTTTCTGCAAATCGGGATATGCCGATACAGTAATATTTGTCGGCCAGGCCGCAGAGTGCAGGATTGATCTTATCCTTAAGCCAACAGACGGCGATCTCAAACGGCTGAATATGATTTCCGGTTCTGTGGCAGTAAGCGCAACCGACAGCATGGGGCTGGTCAGATGGCTTGTTCCGTGGGAGGCAATGGTCAACGCTCAGAACCTCGAAGTACGCACCTCCCGCACCTTCCAGGCATCTGTAATACCTTACATCGGCACAAACTGGAAAGTCACCGGCGCCATAACCAACCGGTTTTCGCTGAACCTGCTTGCGGGTTATACCGGCGGGTTGCAAGGGATCGAGATAGGCGGTTTGCTGAACATCACCCGGAACAGTATCAGCGGGGTTCAAATCGGCGGGCTAGGGAACATAGTGGGCGGAACGGGGAACGGCTGGCAAGTTGGCGGCCTGTTCAATTTCGACCTGGGTAAATTCAAAGGGGTGCAGATCGGGGGGCTGATGAATTATGTTCCGGATACCATCAGCGGCGTTCAGATAGGCGGATTGACAAATATCATAACCGGCAAGATCGAAGGTGTTCAAGTTGCAGGGCTAACGAATATTGTGACTCAGAACTGCGACGGCTGGCAGGTGGCAGGCTTGCTGAACCTGACCCTGAAGGATGTGAAGCAGGTGCAGCTGGCCGGACTTGTAAATTGCGGCCGGAATGTGGATGGACTCCAGGTTGGAGGCCTCGTAAACATTGCAACTCAGTATAACAGCGGAGTGCAGGTCGCCGGACTGGTTAACTATGCAACATATGTACACGGGCTTCAGATAGGCCTGGTCAACATCTCGAAAAAGGTGGAAAAGGGCGTGCCTATCGGGCTCTTCAGCTTTGTTCTGGAGGGTTATCATCTTTTTGAAATCTCCGGAAATGAAATCTTTTACGGGAACGTGGCCTTTAAATCGGGAACGAGAGCATTTTACAACTTCGTGCAATTGGGAATGGGCAGCGACTATAAGCTACAGGGCTCCTATGGCATCGGTACGATCTTTACCCTGAAGAAAAAGCTCTCCATGAACATAGATGCATCAGCCGGGTTTGTTTATCATCCCACAGATACCATTTACCATGGACTGCTTCTTAAGTTTGCCCCGGCGATCGAATACAGGTTCGCTAAGCACTTTGCCATCTTCGGCGGACCGGC
>CAYHCQ010000106.1:0-7671 GCA_964355115.1 uncultured Prolixibacteraceae bacterium
TTCAGCGGATAGAAGCCTGCCGGTGAAACCGATCACCCTGCCAGAGCGGTCAAAAAACGGGAAGATAATCCTCCGGCTGAACGCATCATAATATTGTCCCTGATCGTTTTTCTTTAAAAGACCGGCATTTAACAAAACCTCATTTGAAAACCCGGCCTTATGGGCTTCACACCTAAGGTCCTTGCCGCTTCCGGAATATCCAATGAGAAATAAGTCAATGGCTTTATCCAGGTGTCGTTCTTTAAGGTATGAAAGTGCAGAATTGTTGTTCTTAAGATTACGCGAAAAGTGCTGCTGGGCCCATTTAAGAGCGACAAAGATGCCGTCGCGGCGCTTTTCAGCATCAGAATAATCTGTATCAGATCCATTCAATTTGATCGGAATACGATAATGATTTGCAATGTAAGTAAGAGCCTCAGTATAACTCATTGCTTCGTTTTCCCGAAGGAACTCGATCGTATCGCCGGATTTCCCACAACCGAAACATTTGAATGATCCCCTTGCAGGATTCACAATGAAACTGGGCGTTTTTTCACTATGAAAAGGGCAGCAGGCAGTGTAATTAATGCCTTTTTTTTTCAGTGTAATAAAATCACCAAGGATATCAGCGATTTGAGCGGTGGCTTTTATATCTTCAGCGTTTGATATCATGCTGATTTAATTCTTTCTGTTAGCATTTGGTAATAGGACTTATGTAATAAGTTAGAGCGGCCCCATCAGGGATATATCAGTATTCAATTATTTCCTGATCGATTGCCTCGATCAGTTCATTCACCCGGATCAATTTGGTATTGAGCACCTCGCCATCCTTATCCCTTTGGGTTGTACAGACGACTACCTTGGCAGGGCAGGTTTCTTTTAGTTTAGCTTCCAGACTGTCCCTAAGGCATTCCATGGCCTCCAGGGTCAGTTTCAGGTCCGGCTGGCTCATACTTGAGAAGGTCCGCATTCTGTATCGTTTTTAAGATTTTCAATTCGTTTATACATCGCTTTCAGCATCTCACCATTTTCCTTGACAACAAGGATAGCTTCTTCCATGATCTCGTTGTTATATGCAGGATGGTCCGGACTCAGGCAATGGGAGATGTATTGCAGGGAATATTTTATTTCCTTTTCCAGCAGTCTGAATTTGATTTGGGTAAAGCTTCCATAGGGCAGTTTTTTTCTCAGCTCTCCAACTGATTTCTTTCTGTTTGTCATGAGTGTTAATGAATTTAAGTTGATTGATTATGAAAAATGCCTTGACGGCATTAGCCAGGGTTGATGGGTTCGTTAGCATTTTTTCAAGTCCTCCATCACTTCGCTTTCAAAATAGAACAATTTGCCCCCGATCTTGTGGGAGCGGACAATGCCTGCCTTGCTCCATTTATGGAGTGCAGGCCGGCTGACCCCTATCATTTTGCAGATGTAAGGGGCGGTAACCGGTTTTTCGATAATTGATTTCTCGTTCATGGCATTTGTTAAAATTTACAAGTGGCAAAAGTATCAAACCAATAGTTACGGGAATGAAAAAGATATTAACAACTATCTGATTATTAACGTTATAGTAACCTTAGAGTAAACAGAAAGTAACCTGTTATGAACCTCCATAACTGCAAATTGACTATAATCTAATCAATTATGAGAGTGGAAATTTTTGGAAAAGATTTGAGAAAAATTGAAAAATAAATCATTGCCGTGAAGTATTATTTGATAGGCTGCCACGTCTATTTTGCGGTTGTGATTCTTAACAGTGGGATACTTAAGGCAATCGGAAGGATACGTAAAATGATTCTATATAAGGAGGCAGGGCTACCGAATATTTTCTTAATTTGGCATCCTGATTGGAATGAAAATTGTAAATGAATTTAACCGTGGTTTACTGCACTATAAAAGAGAATACGGGGAATAACTTATTAACATCCTTTCTGGGTTCGTTTCAATTTCCCGCCTAAAAAGTTGCCACAGTTTTTAAAAGTCGTTTTGAAACACCAATAAAATCAACCAATCCGGGAGGCGGTTCGAATCCTGTTGCTCCCACGAATTAAAGCACTGATTATCAGTGCTTTAATTTTTTACCATTAACAGGATCGGTCTATTTTCCCGTTTCAAATTCATTGTTTCCCTCAAACAGCTCATGCAGTTTCTGCTGCAATAATTTTTTATCAGGCAATTTAGTGGTGTACTCTGTAACCATTGTTGGCGACAGGGTTCTGCTTAACGCATATTCAACAACCTCCGAGTCCTTATCCTTGCATAGTAAGACTCCTATACTGGGGTTTTCATTCGTCTTCTTCACATCCCGGTCAAGTGCTTCCAGATAAAAATTAAGTTGTCCCAGGTGTTCCGGTTTGAATTTATCAGCCTTCAGCTCAATTGCAACAAGGCACTGTAAACCACGGTGATAAAATAATAAATCAATAAAGAAATCGCCGTTTCCAACCTGAATTCTGAATTCTTCGCCAATAAAAATAAAATCCCTTCCCAACTCCAGGATGAAGTCTTTCATTTGCCTGACAAGTCCTTTCTGCAAATCGCTTTCGCTATAATGTTCAGGCAGGTTCAGAAACTCAAAGACATAGCTGTCTTTAAATGTATTGGTAATATCCGGATGAATTTCCTTCAACGAGGATGAAATTGTTTCGTTACCCATAATCACTCGTTCAAAAACACCGCTGCTTATCTGCCGTTCCAGTTCCCTAACGCTGATATTCTCCTGTATGCAAAGGCGAAGATAGAATTCACGTTCCTCGTCTGTCTTTGTTCGGGAGATCAAAACCAAATGATGGGTCCAGCTGAGTTTGGCTATTATACTGCCCCTGATATCTTTGGTCTCTAATTGTGACATCACCGATGGCACAACTTCAGTTAGTTGGTAATCTGATGATTGTATTTGTGTCATCACTGATGACACAAATTTGGAATGAGCATAGGTTTCATAAAACTGCTTCATCCGGTACAGTCCCCTCCGGGTGAAACCTTTCAAGTCGGGATGCTCCTTTTGAATCAGGTCAGCCAACTCATTTATTGTTCCATCACCCCAGGCAGCACTGGCAACCTGTTTGTTTATGTATTCGCCAATATTCCAGTAAAGATTTATCAGTTCTGTGTTAACAGCCAGCAAGGCTTTATTGCGGGCCTGTTTAATAAGGAAAATTACTTCAGCAAATTTCTCGTCCATATGATGAGTGATTCTGTGAGACAAATATACTTTATTAACACCAACTAACCTTTGAAGGAACTAAAAAGCAGGGTATCTTCGTTTATTGAATACATTTATACCTTCACGGCTCCTTATATTCCTTATTCCTCCTTACCCTCTTGAACTCCTCATCACAATATATCCCATCATTACGGATAATAAATAATTATAAAGGCCGACCTGCGGTTTGCAGGTCGGCCTTTTGGGTCACATTTACCTCTTCGCAGCCGGTTGGCTTGATTACATTACCTGGGGTCGGCTTTGGGGTTGTGGTGTTCGTGCGGCCGCTCCGGTCTATCGGCGGGATTGATCTGGTAAACGTTTTTTTGCTGGTAGGGGTTGACCCTGTCCTCATCGTTTACACGGACCGGGGGCAGTGGTTTGGGATCATTGTCAATCGCCAAGGGTTTCACGGCTAAAAAAAGTCCGAACCATATGGCGAGGCTGAATACTAACATCTTTTCCATGGCTTTGTTTTTTAAATTCAGGATTTTTGTGAACTACAAGACAAAGCTACATTGCCGGCCGGGTCATAATCAATTCTATTATATATATTCCCGGTTTTCTTATCTGAACCTCCTGATTATTTCCGTCAAACCGGTTTGACGACCGGACAGGGGTGTTCACCGAAAAAATGTGGTATCTCGAAAAAAATGCAGGACTATTGCAGGAAAACTATAACCAACCCGGGGTATCTGCTCCCCGACCACAGGTATGCGGACTGAATACCTGTTGCCCCGGATAACCCAGGTCGTGAAGCAACCCGGCCAGCCCCCATTTTTCGGGGTCATGTCCAAGGTGGCCTGCAAGTGCACGCATCACCGCCTCGGAGGCCAGGCTATGCGCAAACGCCAATTGAAATATTACCGCTTCCTCTTTTTGGATGGCAGGGCAATTTTGTTGTACTCGAGGGCAATGTTGACCCAGAACCTTAGCTGCTCCTGTGTTTTCAGGGCATCCATCTCAACCCAGGCGAACCCCTGCATCGGCCGGCCGCTGAAATCCATCGGACTGCATCCATCCAACTCCATCAGGGTCGCCTCCTGCAAGGGGTCAAACCGCACCATCAGGCGCTCTTTGATGACCCCGAGGCACATCTTGCCATTCACCATGAAACACAACCCGCCGAACATCTTTTTCTCCTCAACATCCTGATGGGTCAGGGAGATGATCTCCCTTGTCATATCTGCCAGAACTTCGCTGTAGGCCATTTACCGGTTTTTTATTGAACATACCGGGTGAGCACCCCGGTCGCAGAATTATAACGCGCCACCACCACCCAGCTGAACGCCGAACTTTGTTGCTTTATCCCCCAGAAATCGTAATTCCCGACTGCCCTGTCGCCATTGACATCGAGGGTGGTATTTCCGGTAACACCATCGTAAATTTCCGCCTGATGAACGAATTCAGTCTTTAACACGGAATTGATATCCTGCTGAGCCAGTTTCAGTGAAGTCAGCGAACTCTCTCCTGTTGAACTGCCGCTTCCGGTCGCCGAAAGCAAGGCCCCGATGCGGATTTCAACGGGTGGCGGCGGATATCCCTCATCCGGGCCGCAGCATTTGTCGCAGGAACTATAGCAAAGAACCGCGAAGAGGGAGATGAAAATGAGGGGGAGCTTTCTCATAACTGGTTGATTATTGATTGGTGCATGCACATCTGTATTGACCGATAGTAAAGTTAAGAATATTAACCTCCGGCCTCCGCAAATTTTGATTAAATCTATTATTCAGGTATATTTATACCTGATTCTATCAATGTCTCTTACTGGGGCGAGGGAGGATTTGCCAGGTTCGTTCAAGCGGAAAACAGGTGGGTAAACTACTCAAATGTAGATAACCCCCTGCTGGGACATACCACCGATATTGACCTGGCACCCGACAGCTCCGTCTGGTTCATCAGCGATGGACTGTTCAGGTTTCAACCCGCCGACAGCATCTGGACCCAATGGCAGGGAGCCAACATACGGATTGCAGTACAGCCGAAACCCAATGGAACCTACAAAGTGTGGTCGGCCGATACCTATTTCGGGCAGGTTTTTGTGTATAACAGCGCCACAAATCAATATACCGACTACCTGCCTGCAGCTGTGGGCGAAGTGGCCGGTTTGCCCGGGAAGGACTGCGTAGATGATGCAGGAAACTTCTGGGCCCTGCGGATGGCAGCCAACGGGGACTGGGAGACACTCGAATACCAGCGTCCCGACGGAGTGTGGATTTATCCAACCCCGCCATATGCCAATGTAAGCTTTTATATCGATGTCTTCCGGGCATACGGCAACGGGAAAGCGCTGCTGGTAACCTCCAATGGCGAGACCTGGATGTTCGACGGTACAGCCTGGCACAATTACGGGACATGGCGCCCGGGGGGTGTGAATCTTGGGGTAGATATTGACAACCAGGGAAATGTTTGGGTTTGTGGTAGCGAGGGGACGGCAAAACGTGATTTTGCTACCGGAAACTGGCAGCGCTACAGGATAACCAACACCTCCCAGATCGACTATTTTGTTGAAGACCTTGCCCTCGACAACCAGGGAAACGCCTGGTTTACCGGCAATGCAGGCACCGGCGTCGGCGGCTTTCAGAAATTTGACGGAACTCGGTGGACCGGCTTTAACGAATACACCTATGGTCTGGGTCATCCCTTTCCCTACATGGCGGATAATACGCAGGCCATCTGCACCAGGCCATCCAATGGTGATGTCGTCTTTAACCCGACATTCCACGGTATTCATGGCTGGAACGGAACCGGCTTTTACGATATGAATGATGTGTATTCCGCCTCCGAAGGACTTGTTGAGGACTCCCAGGGGAGGATCTGGAGCCTGGGCGAATACTATAACCTCAGTTATTACAATGAATCAACATTCGCATGGAATACCCTGCCTATTGTGGGTTGGGGACTGAGCATTAAGAAAGACCCTACGCTGCCGGGCACCATCTGGGCATCGACCGACTATGAGCTCCATCGCACCGACGGAACCAACACATTTTCCCGCTCAATCAGCGACTTCCCCGGCTCTGCGGCCTGGTTTACCGGGCTCGCTGCAGATGCCAACGGGATCGTGTGGACAGGAACCTGGTCGCAGTTTACCAGCACCGGCAGTACCCTGATCCGCCTCGATGCAAACACAGGCCTCTACCAGACATGGTCTCATGATGAGGGTTGGCCCTTCCCCGGCGAGCATGTTCGCCCCATGGCCATCACCCCCGACGGGAAACTCTGGATGCAGTACGATTCAGAATATCCTTCGACCGATGCCGGAATTTGCTGGTATGACGGAGTCAATGTGGGGTCGTTCCCTTCATCTCCCGGGGGCATTCCGCAATGGGGCGGCCTTCCGAACAGTACCATCAAGGATCTTGAAGTGCGGGAAATTGCCGGTGGATATGAGTTATGGATGAGCTGCCTGGGAAGAGGTATTGCCGTGCTGACGATCATCACCGACCCTGTGGGAACTTCCGATAATCGTGGGTTAACCCAGAGAAATTACCTGTCTGCCTATCCCAACCCGGCAACCGAAAAAGTTTATCTCGGGTTCACCAACAACAAGACTAGTGCAGTTGAGATTTCGGTTTATGATATTAATGGGAATCGGGTCAGGGATCTTATCAGTAAAACTGTTGAACCGGGAAGCCACACCACTACATGGGACCTGACCCGCAACAAGGGGGAAAGGGTGGCGACGGGCGTGTATATTGCGCGATACCGGAGTTCCGGGTCTGTCGGAACAGCCAAGATCATCGTTCAGTAAAAGAAGCATCTTCCTTAACACCGGTATGCCTACTCCCCAAACTTGTAGCTGACCCCCGCATTGATAATGGCGTTGGTGCCTATACCAAATTCGCCGTAGAAACTTAATGCTCTTCCTACGCGAAAACCCAGTAATGTCAGCTGCCCGGCTGGATAGTATTTCTGATAGTTTTTCTCTCCGGTAGATGAAGGCTCGGTAATGTAATCGACGGCGATACCCATGGCAACACCCGAATACATGCAGAATGACGGGCGGTTCAGATAACGGAACTTCAGGTTGGCAAGCCCCGACCAGTAGTTGTCATTGTATTCCCTGGTTGTGCCACTGCTGGTGCTGGTATAGTTCACATTTGTATAGCTGCCCTGAAATCCGACGGCAATAACCTTTCCAACGGAACGGCAGTACCCGAAAATGACACTTCCGAAGGTGTGGTAGGAATCCGTCGAGTTCTGGGCGGTAATATAGTAGAGGGAGCCCTGACCATACGAAACGTATACATCATTAGCCAGGTCGGCCTGATTATTCTTAGCAGACGGGGTCTCCGTCTGCGGGTTTTGCGCCTTCACATTCATGCCGGCAAGCAGCATGAGGATAAACAGGGTTGAGATGATCTTTTTCATGTGGATAGATTTTAGGTGGTTGGTTTGGATTTGGTTTCTTAATAGTTTATGATGCAAATATACGATACGCGATAAGCGAAGTAAAACGGTTTCCTGCTGAAGCCTTTTTCCGTTTG
>CAYHCQ010000106.1:7771-12105 GCA_964355115.1 uncultured Prolixibacteraceae bacterium
TTTGCAAAAATCCGTACACAAATACCTCTCTTCGGCGCAAATCCCGGAACGGTGAGTTTATTTCCTTATTTTTGCTGAAACTATGTGGTTGCCACAATTGAAGTTTAACCTTGTCACCGGTACTGTTCTGCTGCTCCTGATACTTGCCGGGCTTGCAGGCTGCAATACAACGAAGAACCTTGGTCCGCATGAATACCTGCTGGTTGAAAATAAAATCAAGGTAAGTGCCAAAAATATTACCGCTGACGACCTTGCCCCCTACCTTCAACAACAGCCGAACAGCAAGCTGTTTGGACTTTTTCCGGCCAATATCACGTTTTACAACTGGGGTATCAAAGGGAAAGACAGCAAATTTAAAAGATGGCTCAGAACAAAAGTGGGCTCAGCGCCTGTGGTGCTCGACACCTCCATGACCACGGCCGCCATCAAGCAGATGACTCTCTTCCTCAATAACAAGGGCTACTTCAATTCGAAAATTACCGATACGGTCGTACTCAAAAAGAAAAAAGCCCGGGTCCACTACAGGGTAACCACCAAAACGCCTTACTCTGTGCGCCGGATAACCTATACTATTTTCGACACACTGGTTGCATCCTATGTTTTCAACGACAGCTCAAAATGCCTGATCCGCACCGGGAGGCATTATGATTCCTATAAAATTGACGAGGAAAGGAGCCGGATTACCAACCACCTGCTCAATCAGGGATTTTTCAGGTTTAACAATACCTATATCGTTTTCCACATCGACTCCACCCTGCAGCAGCATCTGATGGACATCAACATTGAGATCACAAACCCGCTTGTGCCCTCTCTCGATAATTTCGGGGCCATGGTCGCATCCAGGCATAAGCGCTATGTTGTAAATAAAATCTACATCTATCCCGAATTCGATCATCTGAAAGCAGACACGAACAGGTATGATACCCTGGTAAAACGATATATCAACCCGGTAAAGGGGAAGCCCGACAACGTCTACTATTTTCTCTACAAGGACAAACTCAGGATCAAACCCAGAACCATCTCCCAGGCTGTCTTTATTACCCCGCAAACAACCTACAACCTAACTGATGTGAATCTTACCTACACACAGATATCCGGACTCGGGGTTTACAATTACATCAACCTTAAATTTTTCGAATCGCTGGATAAACCGGCACTGCAGAACCAGCCAAAAGACCTTATCGATTGCAGGCTTGAACTTGCCAGGTCGCCGGCGAACTCCTTCTCTGTTACCACCGACGGAACCAACTCCGGCGGCGCTTTTGGGATACAGGGCAACCTCTCCTACCAGAACCGGAATATTTTCAGGGGAGCGCAACTGCTCCGCCTCAGCCTTAACGGCTCCATCCAGGCACAGGCAGGCGGAGGCAGCGACGACGGATCAAGTACATTTTTCAATACCATTGAGTTCGGAATGAATGTTTCGCTTACATTCCCCCAGTTCCTGATTCCCATGAAGCCTGAGCGGCTGTCAAAATCATTCAAACCCCGGACAATCATTTCCGCCGGGTACAACTTCCAGCATCAGACAGATTACGATCGTCACATTTCAAATCTCACATTCGGATACTCCTGGGTACAGAATGAAAAGATCAAACACGAACTCAATCCTGCCGAGGTGACCCTGGTGAAGGTATTTCCAACACCCGACTTCACCGCCTATCTCGACACGCTGGAAGACAAACGTCTGAAGAATCAATACACCGATCACCTGGTTGCCGGTCTCCGGTATTCATTCACATACAATTCCCAGGTACTTGGCTCATTGAATAACATCCTCTATATCCGGGCAAATTTCGAGACCGGGGGCAACCTGATCTATGCAGCCGATGAGATTTTCAAAATCCCCAGGAGCGACTCGGGGTACTACACACTTTTCGGACTTCCATACGCCCAGTATGTGCGTCCCGATTTCGATATCCGGTTTTACAACAAATGGAGGAAGAACCACTCGATGGTTTACCGTTTTTACGGAGGCATTGGAATCCCTTACGGTAATTCAAACGTAATTCCTTTCGAAAAAGCCTTCTTCGCCGGCGGAGCTAACGACCTGCGCGGATGGAAGATGTATTACCTTGGTCCCGGTACCTATCACAGCGATTCGGCAGCAGGAACATACGGTCAGGTAGGAGATATAAAGCTTGAGATCAACCTGGAATACCGTTTCCCGCTATACAAGATGTTCAGGGGAGCAGTTTACCTGGATGCAGGAAATATATGGCTGCTGAGGGATTCTCCCGATCTCCCGGGAGGCCAGTTCAATTGGAGCACCTTTCTCTCCCAGGTCGCAATCAACGCGGGAGTCGGTCTTCGCCTCGACTTCGATTTCTTTATCTTCAGGCTCGACCCGGCAATCCCTTTACGCGTTCCCTGGTACCCTGCCGACGACCGCTGGTACTTCAACAAGATGCAACTGAAAGACATCGTGTGGAACTTCGGGATCGGTTATCCCTTCTGACAGAACAATGCTGTTTTTATTTCAGTTTGGCATTAATGATGGTGGCAGCGATCAGCCGGTCGAATGCGGCGCCTGTTTTCCGGTAGTAGATGTAAATATTGTATTCATTTTCAGTCTCCCAGTGTGCGCCTTCAATAAATGCCTCGTTGCCGGCACTCTTCCCGTTCTCCCTGAACACGATCAGGTAGTTGTAGTAACCCTGTTTCAGAAACAGGTTCAGCGCATACCCGCGGCGGGTAAAATCGTATGACATCCGGCTGTTCTCATCGAGTCTCCACCGGGTGAGTTCGCCGATCAGGTAAAACTGGCCGGTTGATGACAGGGTTGGCCAGGGCATGAAAAAATGGACCCAGGCATAGTCTGCCTCGATACTGCTGTTCTGGGCATGCTCCTCATTTTTTATCAGGAACCGGCCGTTGAGATCCTCCTCATACACATATTGCCTGTAGGTTCGCGGCACATCATCAACAAGGTACACCTGGTTGGCCGTATCGAAGCTGATCCGGGCAATGCGCTCCGACTGGTATAGAAGGCTTTTAATATCGAACCAGCGGTACTGGTTTCCCCCTCCGAAAACGATATTTTCGTCGTAACGGTAGTCGAGTTCGCCCTCCCTGGAAAACCTTGGCCGCGTAAGCAAAAGTGCATTGTCCCACCGGCCGTTCTGCTGAACCACAGCCCTAATTTCGCGGCCCACATCGGCCACCTCGAAACCATTCAGCTTTACAATGAAATCGACCTGTTGCTTCGTATGCCGGTCTTCGAGCCGTGAACTCTGAGTTACATTGCCGTCTATGGCCACATAGGAATTTTCAACCACCATGAGCCTCCGCGTAAAAGCAACATCGAAAGGCTCGTCCGTGTAAACGATCATCATATAGTTCCCGGAGATCCTGGGCCGCATCGCGGCAGTGGGAAAAAAGGCCACGAAATGGGTAAATTTTACCGTTGTATTGTAGGAGTAGTCGCTCTGTTCAATATTCTCCTCGCGGTAACCATCGATATACTCAAGCGGAGTAAGTTCCTTCGAGGTGCTCCAGTCGGCTTCGCAATGAAGAATTGTGTATCTGTAACGCTTGATGTCCCCATCGAGGTCGTCGAACGAGAGCTGCAGCCTTTCCACAGAATTAAGCTGAATCAGGGGCAGCGACATCTCCGCACCCTCCCTGCATAGCTGAACGGTCTTGATAACCGGGCTGTATACTATGTTTTCGTTGGGAAGCACCTCAGCAATAGAACTCCCGGCAAAAAAACATACAATAAGAATTGAAAACACCAACCTTCTCACCATTCTATACTTTCCCGATTTATAACCCATTATCAATTGTCAATTATCAATTATCAATTGTCTGCGGAACTCCGCACAGAACACCGCTGTAGCCACAGAAGCATTGAGCGATTCGGCTTTGCTACCACCGCCGTAGGAGGGAATAAAGAGCCTGCGAGTGATATATGGTTCCAGCTCTTTGGAAATGCCCCTCGATTCGTTGCCGATGATCAGGATGCCTTCGGAAACAAGAGGTTCACCGTACAGGTTCTCCCCGTCGAGAAAAGCGCCGTATACAGGGCATTTTCCCTGAAGCTGCTCCAGCGTTTTGCACAGATCGGCATATACGACCTCCACCCGTGTAATCGACCCCATTGTTGCCTGCACAACCTTCGGATTATACAGGTCCACCGTGCTTTCGGAACAGATCACCTGCCCGATACCAAACCAGTCGGCAATGCGGATGATAGTTCCCAGGTTCCCCGGGTCGCGGATGTCGTCCAAAGCCAGGGTTAATGTGCCAATGTGCCAATGTGCCGATGTGCTGATGTGCTGATGTGCTGATGTGCCGATGTGCTGATGTGCTGATGTGCCGATGTGCTGATGTGC
>CAYHCQ010000107.1:0-11948 GCA_964355115.1 uncultured Prolixibacteraceae bacterium
ATTTCATTCATGGTGTTCCCATGTATTGCATCAGCATTGCGCTCATGCAGGGCAATGAAATCATCATCGGTGTGGTTTACGAGGTCAATCTCAGGGAGTGTTTTTATACCTGGAAATCGGCACCCTCCTTTTTAAATGGGGCTGAAATCCGTGTGTCGCAATCAGAAAACATTGAACATTCGCTTTTTGCAACAGGGTTTCCGTATTACGATTACGGGCGTCTCGATGACTACCTTGCCATTTTCAAACACCTGTTACAGCACAGCCGAGGCATGAGAAGGCTTGGCTCTGCAGCAGCCGACCTGGCTTATGTTGCCGCCGGCAGATACGATGGTTTTTACGAATACGGCCTGAGTCCGTGGGATGTTGCCGCGGGTGCCCTGCTGGTAAAAAATGCAGGAGGTAGCGTGAGCGACTTCCTGGGGGATGGAAACTTCATCTTCGGCAAACAGATTATTGCTACCAACAACTACATTTATCCTGAATTCCTGAAGCTTTTCGATGCATGGAAAACCCAGCATGCCTGATCAGAAAAATCCTTTTTGCCCTGTTGCTGCTTGCCTCTTACCCAGCCTGCGCTCAGACAATGAAGAAGACCGTAAATGCAGTTCCTACTGCCGTTACCCTGAAAATAGACGGGGTTTTAGATGAGGAAGCCTGGCAAAATGCTGCCGTTGCAGGAGAATTCGTTCAGCGTACTCCTTTCAATGGAAAATCGGCCACCTTTAATACGGAGGTACGTTTCCTTTACGACAACTCCGGGCTTTATATAGGAGCAATCCTGTTCGACCCCTATCCCGACAGCATTCCAGCGCAGCTTGGATTGCGCGACACACCAGGGTTGAATGCCGATTACTTTGCGATATCGCTCTGTCCTTTTAACGACGGGATCAATGCCTTTGCTTTCCTTGTGTACGTTTCTGATGTGCAGGCTGAATTTAAAATCTCAACCGGCGGCAGGGATGATGATGATTTCAGCTGGGATGCGGTATGGCAGAGTAAAGCCCGCAGGAACAGTCAGGGATGGGTGGCAGAGATGAAAATCCCCTATTCGGCCCTCCGGTTTCCGAAACAACCGGTTCAGGAGTGGGGACTCAACTGCCAGCGCGACATCCGCCGATACCGCGAAACATCAACCTGGAACCTGGTCGATTCGAAAGTGCAGGGGTTTGTAAATCAGAGCGGCTTACTCCAGGGGATAAGGGAAATAACTCCACCTTTGAGGCTTTCGGTTACGCCGTACCTTTCTGCTTACATGGAAAAGAATCCAGGGGATCCCGATTGGCAGTTCTCATATAACGCCGGAGCCGATCTGAAATACGGGATCAACCAGAGTTTCACTCTCGATATGACGCTGATTCCCGATTTCGGGCAGGCGCCGTCTGACGACAGGATTTATAACTTTTCGCCTTTCGAGATCATGTATAATGAAAAGCGCCAGTTCTTTACGGAAGGCACAGAACTTTTTAACAAGGGTGGTATTTTCTATACAAGGAGGGTCGGAGACCAGCCTAAAAATTACAACCTTCCATATTCCTCTCTGAATAAAAATGAAGTGGTAACCGAAAACCCGATGCAGTCAAAGCTGGTAAATGCAACAAAAATCTCAGGCCGCACGCCCGGCGGGTTGGGGATAGGACTGTTCAATGGCATTTCGGCAAATACCTGGGCTACCCTGCAGGATACGGTTACCGGAGAAACCCGGCGGGTGCTCACCCAGGGTTTCACCAACTACAACATGATCGTTTTCGATCAGAATCTGAAAAACAACTCCTATATTGATTTTCTAAACACAAATTATTTCATGCCTGATGAGGGATATACGGCCAATGTGACTGGCACCGACTTCAAGTTTGCAAATAACAATTATACCTATGCACTGTCGGGCGATGCTTTTGTGAGCCAGAAATACTTCAGCCACAACACTCCAGAATTTGGAATCAGGTACGACCTTGCGTTTGGGAAGATAGCCGGCAATTTCCAGTTTGAGTTGAAACAATCAGCCGAAAATCCGACCTACGACTGTAACGACATGGGATTCAATGCCTACAATAATTTCTTCAACCACGATCTCGAATTGCAGTACAACATCTATGAACCCTTTCGCAAGCTGCTGAGTTGGTATAACAGCGCCACCTTGTCGTACAATACCCTGTTCAGCGGGCTGAAATTCACCTCCTTTACAATCAGTGCTGAAACCTTTCTGACCAACATCAATCATCTTTCGATGGGAGGAGACCTGGAATCACAACCTGTTCCGGGATACGACTATTACGAGCCCAGGGTGGAAGGCTGGTTCTATGAAACCCCGGCCTGGGCCGAGCAAACCGCCTTTATTTCCACCGACTACCGGAAAAAATTCGCCATCGATATAGCAGTAGCCGGATCGGTTGCCTCCCGGTACCATTTGTCAGGATTTTCTGCATCCGTTGAACCAAGATACCGGATATCCGACCGGTTTTTTATCATCTACTCACTGGAGTATGAAAAGATCTTCAACGATGTGGGGTATGTCCTTGATTCACTCGACAACTCAATGAACACCGTTATCCTGTTCGGTCGCCGCGACAGGCAAACCATCACCAACCTGCTTAGCGCCAATCTTATGCTATCTGGATCTATGTGCATCAATCTCCGGGTACGACATTATTGGGTCTCAGCACCCTACTACTCTTTTTACCAGCTTCACAGGGATGGATCTCTTGAGCCGGTGACCTATTCCGGGAATGAAAACGTAAATTTCAATCTGTTCAATGTTGATTTCAATTACATCTGGAATTTCGCTCCGGGGAGCCAGATCTCTTTCATGTGGAAGAATGCCATAAGTACATTCGATCAGGAGGTGGTGGCCGGATATTTCAACGACCTCAGCGCTACAGTGCGTTCGCCCGCATCTAACAGCTTCTCGATCAGGGTTCTTTATTATCTTGATGCCCTCTATTTTGCAAAAAAGAAAAAGAGGGCCGCACCCTGACATATTTTTCATTGTTGGGTAATTACCTGCACTTTTTCATATCTTTACCCGATGATGGAAAAAGCCATTGCCGACATTGTTGAGTTTCTTCAGAAAGAGCGCAGTTGCGACTATTCGGGCCATTACACCTCGATGTTATCGCGAAGGATCATGACGAGGGTGGAGGCAACAAAAATGTCCGATGTTGCGTCATATTTCACCTTTCTTACCTCCGATCCCGATGAACCTGGTCATCTGATCGATGCACTTACCATCAATGTCAGCATGTTCTTCCGCAACGCAATAACTTTTGAACTGATCGCACGTCAGGTAATCCCGTCGCTTTTCTATACCAAACTGGCCCGGGAAAACCGCGAATTCCGCATCTGGTCGGCTGGTTGTTCTACAGGTGAAGAGCCTTACAGTATGGCCATTTTACTCAACGAGTTTTTAAGAAAAGAGACCATTGATTTTAACAAGGCTATTTTCGCCACCGACCTGGAGAAGAAGAACCTGCAGCAGGCACGAAAGGCAGTCTATCCGGCTTCCTCGATGGAGGAAGTTAAACTGGGGATCCTGAAAAAATATTTCAAACCCGATGCTGAATCATACAGGTTGCTTCCCGGCATCCGGAATTCGGTGAACTTCTCCGTTTATGATCTGCTCGATGCCGGCAACTTTGCCCCGCCAGAAAGTGTGTTTGGCGATTTCGATATCATTCTATGCCGGAATGTACTCATCTATTACCAGCCTGGCTATCAGGCAAAGATTTTTTACAAACTTCACCGCTCCCTCAGCCCCGGTGGATACCTCGTACTCGGGGAAACCGAGAGTTTACCGGAGGCTTACGCAGGAAAATTCAGAGAATTACACAGAATAGCCAGGATATATCAAAAACTCTAACCATGAATAAAATGAAGTTCAGGTCTGTCAAAAGCCGCTTTGTCTTTTGGTTCCTCATCATCTCACTGATTCCCTTGATTGTCTCCTTTTCTGCCATTATATTTTATTTCACTTCGTATATCAAATCATCAGAGATGGACAAATTACTGGCCATCAGAGATCTGAAAATTAATCAGATTGAATCATGGGTTAAGGAACATCGATCTAATACTTGGATTATTTCCAAAGGTCCGTATCTCAGAAACCTGGAACGCGCAGGTTTTTTCTCAGGCCAAAAACTGGCTGGCAAAGAGAAAATGGTTGAAGAGGTTCGCCGGTATCTCGGTTCCTGGATCATTAACTACGACGATTATGACGAAATCTACTTACTTGACCCGGGCACCGGGAGGATTCTTATATCTACCTTAAACCACAGGGAAGGCCTGGATATTTCAGGCGATCTCTTATTTAAAGAACCCATCAGAACAAAAAAACCCTTTATCCAGGATGTGTATTATTCATCCGTGGAGAACCGGCCATCGATTGAATATTCCTTCCCCGTTTTTTCATCTGCCGATACCACAAAGCTTATCTGTATCCTTGCGATCAGGATCAATTTGGAGAATGATCTCTATCCATTATTATTAAACAGGACTGGTCTGGGAACTTCAGGAGAATCTTTGCTGGTCAACCAGAACAGACAGGTCATCAGCGAACTGCGTCACAAGCCCGGTGCAATTCTCAACCTTGAACTAAAAACGGATCCCGCGGTTGAGTCTACTCAGGGAATAACAAATGTTAAGGAAATAACCGACTACCGGGGCGAACCGGCAATAGCTGCCTATGCTCCGATCCCCTCTATGCACTGGGGTCTGATCGTTAAGCGGGACATCTCCGATATGATGGATGCCATTAACAGAATGTATCTTTTTTTCCTGATAGTGATCATGATATGTATTGCTGTGGTTATTACCCTGGCATTGTCGGTTGCGCGAAGAATCACGCAGCCGGTAAACTCAATGGTTTCTGTTGCCAAAGATATAATGAATGGCAATCTTGATATGAGAATTGAGAAACCTGGCGATGATGAATTCGGGATTCTGGCCGACACAATCAATAAAACTGCAGATTCACTGCAAGCGCGGATAAAGATCCAGCAGGGTGAGAGCGAGATTGCATCAACAATGATCCACGCCCAGGACCTCGATACCTTCTCTGACAACCTTCTCCGGAAACTCCTGGAACTTTCAGGATCAACCCTGGGTTCCACGTTTCTTGTCAGCAATAATGGCAGAGAACTTGTGCCCCTCTCCTCCATCGGCGTAAACAAGGAGGTCCTCAGGGCTTACGACATTGCCAGCCTCGAAGGCGACATGGGAGAGGTTATTACAAAGAATGAGATCGTTCACATTCAGGAAATTCCGGAAGATACAATATTCACCTACCGTAATATCCTGGGTGAAGCCATGCCAAAGGAGTTGCTGTATATCCCACTTTCATTGGCAAAATCGCTGAACGCCATGATCGTGCTCGGATCGCTGCGCCCATATTCAGAGGAGGTGCTTACCATTATCAACCGCACACAGATAACGATAAATACGGCATTTGCTAACCTTAAGGCGAACATCCTTACCCGGGATCTTGCAGCGGAACTTGAAAGTCGCAATGCAGAGTTGAATGTGCAGTCGGAGCATCTCCAGGCGCAGACAGAGGAGTTGCAGAACCAGACTGAAGAGTTGCAGAACCAGACTGAAGAGCTGCAATACCAGTCAAATGAAATGCAGGCTCAGAATATGGAACTGGAGATGCAGAAGGCCCAGGTTGACGATGCCAACCGGCTTAAAAGTGAATTCCTTTCGAATATGAGCCACGAACTCCGAACGCCATTGAACAGCATTATGGCGCTGTCGAGGGTTCTCAACCAGCAGGCCAGGGAAAAGCTAAGCAGCGAAGAGATCAACTACCTTGAAATTATCGAGCGGAACGGAAAACTTCTTCTTTCTCTCATTAATGATATTCTCGACCTTTCGCGCATTGAAGCCGGAAAAATGGACGTAAACATCCGAACCATCTCGCTGCAGGAAGTTACCAGTCAGATCGTTGAGAGTTTGAAACCCATCTGCCGGAATAAATCGATCGGTATCGAATTCTCTTTCCCCGAGGGCTTTCCCCGCATCCATAGTGATGAAAAAAAGGTTCATCAGATCATCCAGAACATTGTTGGAAATGCTGTAAAGTTTACAAGCAAGGGAGGTATAACGATCTCAGGGACATACACGACAAGGGATGCAACGGTGATTGTCCGCGACACAGGAATAGGTATCTCGCACGATGATCTGCCCCGAATCTTCGATGAATTCCGCCAGGTTGACGGATCATCTTCACGTGCTTATGAAGGCTCAGGGCTTGGACTGGCCATTGCCAGGAGGCTGACAACCTTGCTTGGCGGCAGCATTAAGGCTGAAAGCGAGCCGGGCCAGGGTTCTGTTTTCAATATTGTCTTTCCATTGGCCTTCGAGGGCGCAGGATCACAGTACGATGACAAACCTCAGTTCTCACAGATCCGTAATGAACATGAATCAAAAACTGTGCTTATTGTTGATGATGAGCAGGTAGTGATCAACATGATTTCCGATGCGCTTGCCAAGGAGGGTTACAAAACTGCAGGTTGTCAGCGAAGCACGGATGTGATCAGAATGGCAGAGCAAATCCAGCCCTATGCTATTACGCTGGATGTGCTTATGCCGGAAATCGACGGGTGGGAGATCCTTCAGAACCTGAAAAAAAATCAAAAAACAAGCCACATTCCGGTTATCATGATCTCGGTCTCACCGGATAAGGATACTGGTTTTGCTCTTGGTGCCATAGGTTATCTGATGAAACCGGTGCGCCCTGAAATATTGCTTCGCGAGATTGACCGGGTGCGACCCTCAGGCACCAAAAAAGTGATGGTGGTCGACGATAACCTGATCGAAAGATCAGAAGTATGCAATATAGTAAGATCAAAGAACTTCATAGTACTTGAAGCCGATAATGGCCTCCACTGTCTTGAAATGCTGAAAACCGAGCTGCCCGACCTTATCCTTCTTGATCTCATGATGCCAGAGATGGATGGTTTTGAGCTGCTCGACCTGATCCGGCTCGATCCCCGGACAAAGCATATACCGGTCATCGTTATCACCTCCAAGGACCTTTCATCCCAGGAAAAAGAGGCCTTGCAGGGAAAGATAAGCTCCCTTCTTGTCAAGGGCAAATTCGACTCCGACAGGGTGCTTCATGAACTCACCAGGCTCCTCCGTGGTATTGAGGAGACAAAGTATTACCCGGTCGGAAAAAAACCGAGAATACTCCTTGTTGATGACAATGAGATCGTTATCCTGCAGATAAAAACCGTACTTGAACCGGCAGGATACGAAATCGACATCGCACACGGCGGCGAGGAGGCCCTGGAGTATACAAAGACCACGGTACCCGACGGGATCATTCTCGACCTCATGATGCCCGCAGTAGACGGGTTTATGGTGCTGGAGTCGATACGCGATTTCGAAACAACCAGGGAGGTGCCTGTTCTTATCCTTACTGCAAAAAATCTCACCCGGGAAGACCTTTCCAGGCTCAAGTCCAACAATATTAAACAACTTCTCCACAAAGGTGATGTGGACAAAAAGGAACTTCTGGCAAAGGTTCAGATGATGCTAAAAAAAGAGGCTAGCCCGGTAAAACCCAAAATTCTGCTGGTCGAAGATAACCCCGATAACGTTACGACCGTAAGGGCAGTTCTTGGCAATAATTTTGATATTGAGGATGCGGGCGACGGACTTACAGCACTCGAACTTTTAAAGCATTACAATCCCAACCTCATCCTTCTCGACATGGGACTTCCCAGAATGGACGGGTTAAACGTGTTGCGGAAGATAAAAGAGAACCCGCTACGGCATCACATACCAGTGATTGCGCTCACGGCACATGCCATGAAAGATGATCGTGAAAAATACCTGAAAGCCGGATGCTCTGACTATATATCGAAGCCCTTTGACCCGGATCTGCTGGTGGCCAAAGTAAATGAATGGTGTCGAATATAGCCGCAGAAATGCAGCTACCTGTTTCTTTTCGACCTCGATGCGCCATGACCGCCAAGGATGCCCCACCCTCCGCTTCCAATCAGGAAACCGAAAGCATACCAGGCGCCGTTATTGTTCTGGGCGTAAACCGTAATATTGTCCTTGAAAAGCATCAGCACCAGGTCGATAGGAGCAATAATTCCATGCCATAAACCCCACCAGAATCCGTAGGTCTGGCCTTTAAGACAGGAGGTTACAACCTCTTTGTTGGCACAGCCCGATACAGCGATCAGGACTGCAAAAAGGGCTATGGTGATGACAACTCCCCTGAGGGTTAAATAATTTTTCATGGTAGAAGGGTTTGAGCGGCAAATGGGGATCGAACCCACGACCCTCAGCTTGGGAAGCTGATGCTCTACCATCTGAGCTACTGCCGCGAAACAGGTGCAAATTTAATAAAAACTTCCGGTTTATTAAGGTTCAACCCAGATTACTGAATTGCCGGTACCATATTCATTCTCCTCCCAGAGTTCGTTTCCGGGATCAATGATCCACTTTCCATCCACCACAAATTTGTAAATGTATTTCCCGGGTTTGAGGCGGACAGGGAAAATCCATTTAAAATCCTTGCGACTCATCAGGTAGTTCTGGCTGTTCCAACCATTGAAATTTCCTGCAACCGCAACCTTTTTAGCATCTGAATAGCCATCCAGGGTGAAGATATAGTTTGGCTGAAATACAAGTACCGAGTTGGCCATATCTCCCGGGCCGGTCTTTAACGGGTTCGACGGGTCGGTGATCCACTCCCCGTCAACAACAAACTTATATTCATACATCCCGGGAGTCATCGCGTATGGCAGCTTCCATCCTCCTCTGGTCTTTTCCATTAACAATTCAGATCTGTTCCAGCCGTTAAAGTTTCCGGCCAGGGCTACACGCTGGGCATCCGGATACCCTTTTAAGGTAAAAATCATGGTATCGCCAATGCCGATATAGGAGTTGACATTTCCATTTCCGTCGGGGCGGCTAACTTTGCCTGCCGGATCCAGAATCCAGTTGCCATCGACCAGGAATTTATAGGCGTGGGTTCCTTCCCTCAGGTATAACTGAATAATCCAGGTATTACCGGTTTTCACCATTTTTAACTCATCCTCCTTCCAGTCATTGAAACTGCCGGCCACTGCCACGCTGCGGGCGCTGTTCATGCCGGCCAGCCTGAACCAGTGGTTGTAACAAAATACCACCGAGTTGTAGCCACCATTCAGGTCGTCCTCCCGCTGCCGGTTAAAGGGGTCCGGAGTCCACCGTCCATCGGCAATATATTTATACTGGTATTTCCCGGGCTCAAGCCTCAGCTGATATATCCATCCCGAATCGGTACGGTGCATCGGCATGTTCATCGTGCTCCAGTTGTTAAAGGTCCCCGACAATATCACCTGATTTGCATTGAGATGACCGGGCAGGTAAAATTTCGCCTTGCCACCTGCGTATTGAAATACATTAAACCGGGTGAATTTATTTATGCCAAAGGGAACCGATTCACGAATTGCTTCCATGGTGATGCCAGCCGTTTGGTCGTCGATCATGATCACATCCGAACTGCTTTTGGCAGAAGTTGTATCCCCGGTGAGTGATTTCGATAACTCCACGATCCTGGCCGAGGTTTTCCTGACCTTCCATGCAACACCTTTAACGGTAACTTCTGATTTTCCGGCCCACACCCCGGCCATCACAGCGCTGTCGAGGTCGAACAGCTGTGAAACCTCCTTTTTCTGAGCAGCGGTCCATTGGAGGTCGAGGGTAAATACAAGCCGTCCCTCCTCAACATGGCAGGCATCCCTGGGATTCACCTGGGCCAATCCTGGCATAGCAAATAAGATCATACCCACGATCGCCAATATTTTACCTGTCCTGCTCACAGCGCTCCTTTTTTGGCAAACGAAACCCCTATCTCTTTCCTGACCATATTGATGGAAATTTCTCCCTGGCTGAAAAAGTCATAACCCAGCATTCCATCGATGGGCATGCCATAACTCTCCGACATACACTCCAAATTGGTAATAATCGTCTGCATGTTGCTAATCGCCCGGTCGCCCATCATAAAATCATTCATCACACCATAAAGCACATCAGCAGATAAACATCCTGACCCGACCAGTCCCGACCTCCTCTGGATTGAAATACTCCCCAGCGCCTTTTTTGATGACAGGCTGTTGAGAACATTCGATTCGGCTCCTGTATCAAGACAGAAATCAAGAATTCTCCCCCCTACTTTTGCCTGAACAAACAGCACATCATGGTGCGAAACCACCTTCTGAACCAGATCAAATTTTGTCGTGCGGGCAGAACTTATCCTGTTGCCGCTTTTGTCGACCCGGTACAAACGAAGTTCATTGTGGTTCACATCTATAACCACCTCAAGGTTCTTAAGCATGGAGAACCCGAACAGGCCAAGGATCTTCACCCCCCGGCGGTTTTCTATATGTCCGAGATTTGTCACATCGGCTGGCATGTTGTCGTAGTTGAGGCCACCGATTTGCAGCTTTTTAACCCTGATGCGGGCAACGGGAGATGTAGCGCCGGTTATACCCCCAGCAACATCCGTTTCATCAGAGATATATTTCCGGAAGTAGGTCTTGTTGAGGACCAGGCGGGAGGATCCGGTATCAAATACAAAATTTCCAGTCTCATTGTCTATCCTGGCTTCGATGAGGAAGAGTTTGCCAACCCGCTTCAAGGGAATAGTCAGCGATTCCAGGGTCCCAAGGGGGTCGGAACCTGAGTTATTGAAAGCAAAAATGGAGATGGTGGCAGAAATAACCGGAGCAGGTTGTGAAGGATATTCGTTTGCCAGTACGACCGGAGCGAATAATAAAACGGGTGCATTGAAGAGTGCCAATGCAAACATCCATTTTATTGTCCCGCTCCACCAAATGGTTTTCACGTCCTTAACATTATAAATTCAACAAGTTATTTTCCTGAGCCTTCGTGCATTGTTCATCAATTTCGTCAATTGTGAGATGCATATCACAGCAAAATGCATCTCCGCGCTGATGCTCGCCGCAGAATTTTATTTTCCGGTAGGCTATTCTCTGGATGTTAAGCAGGTGCTTTACCGAAATATTATCGGTGGTGAAATTTTTCCCACCCGAACCGCAGGCAAGGGTCATCGATGGTGTTAGTCCGTTGTAAAGTCCGCCCAAAGCTCCCTGCGAGGAGGGGGTATTGACAACGATACGCCCTGCATTCAACTCATGTGCAAAGTAACGGATTTTTGCATCATCATTGGAAAAGATGCTGACAGTATGTCCTAAACCACCCTGCTGATTGATCCGCCGGCACATAGCAATCCCTTCATCGAAACTGTTTACTTCATAGAAGGCAAGTATGGGGGCAAGTATCTCCAGCGACAGCGGCCAATTGTGACCAACCTGATGTTTTTCCAGCTCTGCAATCAGCAGGTTGGTACCTTCGGGAACGGAGATACCAGACATTTCGGCAATCACTGTTGCAGGTTTTCCGATCACCTCCGGGTTCATTGAGTTCTGTGCAGAGTTGATGGCAAATCGCCCCACCTTTTCCGTCTCCTCCGGGGTAAGAAAATGAGCACCGGTTCTTTTGAATTCATCCCTGACCTGTTGGGCATTATATTTCGAGACGACGACTGCCTGCTCACTTGCGCAGATTGTTCCGTTATCAAAAAGCTTGGAGAGCAGTATCTGCTCAATGGCAAAGGAAACGTTTGCACTCTTGCCGATATAAACCGGTACATTTCCCGGCCCGACTCCGATTGCGGGGTTTCCAGAGTGATACGCGGCTCTCACCAGGCTTACCGATCCTGTTGCAAGCACAAGGGCGATTCGCCGGTGACTCATAAATGCGAGCACCTGGTCTCGGGTGGCCCTGGGAATCCATTGAATACAGTCGGCCGGCGCTCCGGCGCCGACGGCAGCCTCATAGCAGATCCGGGCGGCCTCAATGGTCGATTTACGTGCAGCCCCGTGTGGAAAAATGATGATGGGATTGCGCGATTTCATTGCAATAAGTATCTT
>CAYHCQ010000108.1:0-11869 GCA_964355115.1 uncultured Prolixibacteraceae bacterium
AGGGTTGTACGGAGAATGGGAGTATTACAACACAGGAGGGGTGACCCGCATCATAGGGGGGCGTGTGCTGCTTTTTTTTGACGGTGATTACGAACACTTTAACCAGCAGATAAGGGCGGGCATTGCCCAGGTTATCCTCAACGGGATGGTTTATGGAACAGGCATCGGGGCGCAGATCAAGAACAATGCCCTATTTACCATGCCCGAATGGTATATGAACGGACTCGTGTCCTATATCTCACAGCGTTGGGATACCGACCTGGAAAACCATGTGCGGGATGCCATCATGAGCGGGAAATATGGCAATTTCAGCTCCCTCACCGGGCTGGAGGCCATGTACGCCGGTCATTCACTATGGAAGTATATTGCCATGAAGTATGGCGAGTCGTCGATCCCCAACATCGTTTACATGGCACGTCTGAGCCGGAATGTAGAGCGGGGTTTCCAGTATGTGATCGGGGTTTCATACACCGAGGTGCTCAAGGAGTGGATGAATTTTTACAAGGAGGTATATGCTGCGCAGGAACAGGGGCGTTCTGTTCCCGGCGGCGATCTGCTCAACAGGCGCAAAAAGCCCGACCGGGTTTACGGACAGCTGAAGATAAGTCCGGAGGGTGAGAGGGTTGCCTATACAACACACCAGCTTGGCATTTACAAGGTGTTTGTGCGGGACCTGGTAAAAGGGAAGAAAAAAAGGATCTACCGCGGGGGATACCGGCTGGCCGAACGGCCCGATTACACTTATCCGCTGGTAGCCTGGCATCCCACCGGCAAGGTTGTGGCACTTCTTGTTGAACGGAAAGGAGATGAATACCTTTATCTTTATAACCTGGAGGATCGGAGATCGGCGTTGCAGATACTTTACAACTTTGACAAGATCCTTGACATGTCCTATTCCGATGACGGCACCCGGCTGGTTTTTTCGGCGGTGCAGAAGGGGCAATCTGACATCTTTGTCTACAATATTGCTTCCGGCTCGCACGAACAGGTTACAAAGGATATTTACAACGACCTGAATCCACGGTTCATCAACCATTCGGCAGGGATCATCTTCTCGTCGAACCGCCCCGGCGATACCATCCGGTTTGATGAAAAGGTGAAGATCAGCAAACTTCAGTTCAACAACGACCTGTTCATCTACGATTACGCCGGCAAAAGCAACATCCTCAGGCGCATCACCAAGACCGATGAGGCCGACGAGACCCAGCCGATGCCCTATGCCGACAACTATTTCTGTTACCTTGGCGACCAGAGCGGGGTGGTGAACCGCTACCTGGCCCGCTACGACAGTGCCATTTCTTTCGTCGACACCACGACCCACTACCGCTATTTTACAACAACCTTTCCGGTAACGAATTATAACAGGAATATCCTTTGGCAGGATGTTGTTCCGGGAGCGGCGAGGATCGGGGAGGTGGTGTATGAAAACCAGAATTTCAGGATGTACACCAGCGATCTTATCCGGCCGGAATATGCCGGGAAGACTGTTATAGAGCCCTCCTATTTCAGGGCGCTCGACAGGAGTAAAAAAGAGAGGGCAGAGGCTCAAAAAAGCGCCGACACCCTGAAAAAAGGCAGTGAAGGTAATAAACCCCGGGTAAAGAAGCCTTTCAGCACAGTGAGGATGAGCGAAGTAACCCTATCGCCCATCAACCCGGCAGACACATCAACGGGCTGGAAAGGGCTGCCTGCAAACCTTTATCCCGGGAAGAGTGCCGATACCACGCGGAAAACCCTGCTTGACATGGTGCTGGCTTCACAGAATAAGGGAGGAGAGGCGGCCGGTATTAAGAAGGATACCGTGAATAAATATGAGACTGCCAAACAGTTGAACTACAATGTTGAATACGCCATCGACCAGATGGTGACCCAGATCGATTTCACCTACCTCAATTATGCCTACCAGCCGTTTACCGGCAGTTCGGTACCTGATTTTGTAAATCCCGGACTGAATGCGCTCCTAATGGTGGGCGTCACCGACCTGATGGAGGATTACCGCATCAGCGGCGGGGTGAGGCTGAACGTGAACCTGATCAACAATGAATACCTCTTCAGCTACACCAACTACCGCAAACGGCTCGATCACCAGATCGTGTTTCACCGAAAAGCAGTTGAAGAATATGCCTTTTACTCGATTATCAGGCACAAGATTCATGAGCTTTATTACGTTGCCACCTATCCTTTTACCCCGGTTCTGAACATCCGCGGAACTGCCTCGGTGAGGTACGACCGGGCGGTATTTCTGTCGACCGACCAGTTCAACCTTAAGCAGCCCGACATCGACAAGGTGTGGGGGAGCGTGAAGGGAGAGCTTACCTATGATAACACGCGCAGTCTCGGACTTAACCTGTACCAGGGAACCCGATACAAATTCTTTGCAGAGTACTACCAGCTTGTTAACGAGAGAGGCAGCAACATGGTAGTTCTGGGGATGGATTTCCGCAATTACCAGCGTGTTCACCGTACCCTGGTTTGGGCCAACCGTTTTGCCGCCAGTACCTCTTTTGGCAGTAACAAGCTGCTCTACTTTATGGGAGGGGTCGACAACTGGCTTTTTCCGACCTTCGACCTTGGAAGTTCGATAGCCTACGACCAGAACTACGCCTTTCAGACTGTAGCGACGAACATGCGCGGGTTTCCGCAGAATATCCGCAACGGAAACAGCTTTTTTGTTTACAACACCGAACTGAGGTGGCCCGTTTTCCGCTACTTCTTTAACCGGCCGATCCGGAGCGACTTTATCAACAACTTCCAGATCGTTGCTTTTGGCGATATCGGCACAGCCTGGACCGGGAGTTCGCCATGGAGTGAAGACAACCAGCTTTTTACCAGCTATTATTACCGCAAGCCCCTGTTTATCAAGGTAGAAATGATAAAAGATCCCATTGTGGAGGGGTTTGGTTTCGGCGCGCGCACCCGCCTGTTCGGTTACTTCCTGCGTGCCGACCTGGCCTGGGGTGTGGAGGACGGGGTTGTTCGCAAACCCATTTTCTATTTTTCACTGAGTCTCGACTTCTAGCCATGGTACCCATCGATAAACGCATCATCAAGTTCATTGGAGAGCATCATATTCTGAACCTCGCTGTTGCCCGTGATAACCAGCCCTGGTGTGCAACCTGTTACTATGCTTACCTGGAGGAGGAGAACCTTTTTGTTTTTACCTCCGGTGATGAAACCCGGCACGTGCGCGACATGGTTGAGGGGGATAACTTCCGTGTTGCCGGTACCGTTGCGCTGGAGACCAGGATTGTAGGAAAGATACGCGGCCTGCAGTTCTCCGGCAGGATGTTCAGGCCGGAGGAGGGGTTGCTGAAGCGCGCGAAGTCTGCCTATCTGAAAGAGTTTCCTTTTGCCCTCGTTATAAAGCTGCACCTCTGGGCATTGCAGCCCGATATCCTGAAGATGACCGACAACCGCCTCGGTTTCGGAACAAAACTGACCTGGACCCATCCCGGGAGTCCCGGAATAAAACTGACCTGAATCCATGCCGAACGTTCCGGAATGCCAGGCTGAGAGCAGCTTGTCAAAAAGCATAACAATATGTTTTTATAACAGATAGATTATGAGGTATTTATAATCAATCCTGTTATCTATAGCCCTTTCATCAGTTTTCAGAGCATATCTTATTTTTAATCAAACGGTTAACAGCAAGTAACAGGATTCTGTTAATAACTCCACTTGCTTTTTGTACAATCGTACCGGAGGTTGGGTGTATATTGCATCATCAAAATGTTCCCCCGACTTTTATTATATTGTTCGAAAGGACAGTAAGTTAGAAAAACCTAATACAAAGCAGTCAATAACTGTTCATGCATGGAAAACAGCCCGGTCATCAATACTGAGAAGGATCAAAAGAATGATTATTATAATGATGTATTATCGAAACGGATTCGTCCGAAGGTTTCGGTAGAAGAATTGCCGATGAAAGAGAAAAGAACGGAGAAAGGGATACAGGAAGAGGTTGCCGCTGTGCAGCCCGGCAGAAAGGTTTACCTGTTTAGTGAAGCGATAGAAAAATCGACTGAATATTTTAACGGTGACAGCCTGGCAGCCAATGTATGGGCTAACAAATATGCGCTGAAGGATTCAGAGGGCCACCTTTTCGAGCTCACTCCCGATGACATGCACCGCAGGATAGCAGGCGAGATTGCCCGGATAGAGCAGAAGTACCCCAACCCGATGAGCGAAGAGGAGATTTTCGGGCTCATCCGCCATTTTAAATATATTGTACCCCAGGGAAGCCCGATGGCCGGCATAGGTAATGATTTCCAGATCGGCTCACTGTCCAACTGTTTTGTGATCGGCAACGAGGGGCAGAGCGATTCTTACGGAGCCATCATGAAGACCGACGAGGAGCAGGTTCAGCTTATGAAGCGGCGTGGTGGCGTAGGGCACGATCTTTCGCACATCCGGCCGAAGCACAGCATGGTAAAGAACAGTGCACTCACCTCTACCGGTATAGTTCCCTTCATGGAGCGCTATTCGAATTCGACTCGTGAAGTTGCCCAGGAGGGGCGCCGCGGAGCTTTGATGCTGAGCATTTCGGTGGTTCACCCTGATGCCGGACACTTTATCGATGCCAAGCTTGAGACAGGAAAGGTGACCGGGGCCAACATCTCGGTAAAGATCACCGATGAGTTCATGCGTGCCGTGGTAAGTGATGGCAAATTCGTGCAGCATTTCCCTGTAGATTCGGAGAAGCACCTTGTCGAACGGCCGATCCAGGCACGTGAGTTATGGTCGAAGATCGTTCACAATGCATGGAAGTCGGCTGAGCCCGGCATCCTTTTCTGGGATACCATCATCCTGGAGTCGATCCCCGACTGTTATGCCGACCTGGGTTTCAAAACCGTTTCGACGAACCCCTGCGGCGAGATCCCCCTTTGCACTTACGACAGCTGCCGCCTGCTGGCCATCAACCTCTACCATTATGTTGACAAGCCCTTCACGGCCGATGCCAGTTTCGATTCAGAACTTTTTATCAGCCATGTTCACAAGGCCCAGCGGATGATGGACGACATCATTGATCTCGAATTGGAGAAGATCGACCGGATCCTGATCAAGATCGATGCCGATCCTGAGCCCGAAGACATTAAGGCCCGCGAGCGCAACATGTGGCTGAACATCAGGAAAAAGGCGATCCAGGGCCGCCGTACAGGTTTCGGCATCACGGCTGAAGGCGACATGCTGGCAGCACTTGGTACCCGTTACGGCACCGACGACGCCACCGATTTCTCGGTAGAGGTGCACAAGCTGCTGGCTATCGAGGCTTACCGTTCTTCGGTTACAATGGCCCGGGAGCGTGGCGCATTTCCGATTTACGACACCGAACGCGAAAAGAACAACCCCTTCATCCTCCGGTTGAAGGAGAATGCTCCCGATGTTTACGAGGAGATGGCGCAATACGGCCGCCGTAATGTGGCAATGCTCACCATTGCACCTACGGGATCGGTGAGCATCCTCACGCAGACGACCTCGGGGCTGGAGCCGGTATTTGCCGTTAATTACAAGCGCCGCCGTAAGGTGAATCCCAACGATAAGAACGTCAAGATCACCTTCACCGATGAGGTAGGCGACACCTGGGAAGAGTACAATGTGTTCCACCACAATTTTGTTACCTGGCTCATCGTCAATAACTACAATGTGGATGAGATCTCCCGCATGGAGGAAGAGGAACTCCGTGCGATCATCATGAAATCGCCCTTCTATAAGGCGACTGCCAACGATGTGGATTGGGTTGCCAAGGTAAAGATGCAGGGAGCGGTGCAGAAATGGGTCGACCACTCCATCAGTGTTACGGTGAATGTGCCCAACGATGCACGGGAAGAGATGATCAGCACCATTTACGAAACTGCCTGGCAGGTTGGCTGCAAGGGGATGACTGTATACCGCGACGGATCGCGTGCCGGTGTTCTTGTAAACAACGATTCGAAGGAGAAAAAAGAGAAAGCCGCCGCAGATGAGTTCATCGAAACCAAGGCCCCGCACCGTCCCGACCGCCTGGATGCCGAAATTGTCAGGTTTCAGAACGATCACGAAAAGTGGGTTGCAGTCGTCGGGAGTATTAATGGCCGGCCGTACGAAATATTTACCGGGGTTGCCGAGGATTTCTGGATCCCGGCGTGGGTACAGAAGGGCTGGATCCTGAAGACCCGGCCCGACAGCGTAAGTTCGCGCTACGATTTCCAGTTCGAGGATCGCCAGGGGTACAAGATCACCATCGAAGGACTCTCACGGTCTTTCAACAAGGAGTACTGGAATTATGCAAAGCTGATCTCCGGCATTCTCCGTCATGGCATGCCGCTGCCGTTCGTGGTAAATATCATCGGGAAGCTTCACTTCGAGGTGGATTCGATCAACACCTGGAAAAACGGTGTGGAGCGTGCCCTCAAGAAATTCATCCCCGACGGAACCAAAGCAGCCGAACGCGCTTGTCCCAAGTGCAGCGACCACACCGGGCTGGTTTACCAGGAGGGTTGCCTCGTCTGCAAGAGCTGCGGATACGCGAAGTGCGGCTAGTAGATCAGAATTGTTTCTTGTGATAATCGAAGACCTGGGAATCTCTCAGGTCTTTTATTTTGCGGGCAATGAGAACGAATACCTCCATGTGTTTGCTGTTGAGCCAATTGATGGCATCCTGCTGGCCGCGGCAGGCATCGGCAAAAACGACGAGAAAGAGGTGTTTGTTATCGGCCAGCCATTTTGCTGCCTTGGGATTTTCGTCGATGGCGGCATCGAAGGCGGCGAGATGAAAGTATTTGTTCCTGAACAGCCACTCCGTGGCCTCCTCACTCCCCCTGATTGCATGGGCCAGCGCAGATACCTCCGGGAAGCTGTTTTTCAGCAGCCAGTCGGAGATCTCCACATTACCGGTCACCGCCTCACCGAAGGCAAGCCAGATCTTTGCAGGATAATAAAATGGATTTTCAACCATAAACTTTAACCATTATCCCGGCGGCCCGTGCCTTAGTGGCGATGGCTTCAAGTTCCTCCGATTCTATTTTCTGAATATTCTGAAGCGGGGTTTCGCGGGCGATGGGGTATATCATTACCAGGGACGGCCGGATCTTTAACAGATGGCCGATCCAGGCATCAACCTCCTGCGGGGTTGTGTTATCGACAGTTTCGCCTTTGTATACACCGCGCAGGAACATCGTCTGCACGATCATCTTCCCGTTGAATGATGTCAGATCTTCAATCAGCCCGTCAAAGCTGAACAGCGGGTCGGGGTTGTTGATCAGCCGGAACATCCTCTCAGTGCCGGCATCGAGTTTAAGTATGTTATTGTCGATCTTCACCAGGGCACGCGCAACCACAGGATCACCGAGCATGTAGGCATTGGAAAGGACCGAAACCTTTGCAGAGGGAACATACCTGTTGCGCAGCACAATGGTATCGTCGACAATGCCTGCGAATTCGGGATGGAGCGTGGGTTCCCCGTTGCCGGCATAGGTAAGCACATCGGGCAGATAATCTTCTGCCACCAGCTCTTTCAGCCGTTTCTCGAGAAATTCTCTCACCTTTGCCCTTTTTGGCAGTTCGCATAGTGTGATATCATTCAGACGGGTCCACCCGCATTCGCAGTAGATGCAGTTGAAGGAGCAGAATTTTTTACGGGTAGGCAGCAGGTTGATGCCAAGGGAGAGCCCGAGTCGCCTTGAGCGGACAGGCCCAAAGATCAGGTCGTGAAATAGGAAGCCGGCCATGGTAGTGTTTTAGGGTGCAAAATTCCACCTTTTAAACGGGAAAACCTAAAAGCAGGTTGTGAATTTTTCTGTACCTTTACATGTTAATAAACCATGAATTTGTCGCAACTCGACCATATAAAAGCCCCGATACAGAAGCACATCGACACCTTTGAAGGCACCTTCCGCGCCTCGATGAAGAGTTCGGTGCCACTGCTTGATACCATCACAAGGTATATCATCAAACGCAAAGGCAAGCAGATGCGGCCGATGTTTGTCTTCCTTTCTGCCAGCGTGTGCGGCGAGGTGAGCGAGAGCACATACCGCGGGGCTGCGCTTATCGAACTGCTCCACACCGCCACGCTCGTTCACGACGATGTGGTGGATGATTCAAACCTTCGCCGTGGTTTTTTCTCGATAAATGCCTTGTGGAAGAACAAGATTGCCGTGCTAGTCGGGGATTACCTGCTGTCGCGCGGCTTGCTGCTGGCGCTTGAGCAGGATGAGTTCAAGCTGCTGAAGATCGTTTCCAACGCCGTGCGTGAAATGAGTGAAGGAGAGCTGCTGCAAATTGAAAAGGCAAGAAAACTCGACATCCAGGAGTCGGTATATTTTGATATTATCCGGAAAAAGACCGCCTCCCTGATCGCCTCCTGCTGTGCCTGCGGGGCATCCTCAGTAGGCGGGGCGGAGGAGATGGTTCAACGGATGTGTCAGTTTGGCGAGTATGTGGGCATTGCTTTCCAGATCAAGGACGATCTGTTTGACTACGCGAGAAATAACTCTACCGGCAAGCCCAACGGCACCGACATACGCGACCAGAAGATGACCCTTCCGCTTATTCACCTGCTCAGCATATCCGATTTCCTGGAAAAAAGGTGGATCATCAACACGGTTAAGAATCATCACAACGATCCTGACAGGGTCGAGAAGCTGATCGGAAAAGTAGTTGAACGCGGGGGCATTGCCTACGCCCGGGAGAGGATGCTCGAATACCGGCAGAAGGCGCTCGACATCCTGGCGACATTCCCCGACAGCCCGTCGCGCAAGGCACTCGGAGAGCTGGTTATGTTTACCACCGACCGGAGCAGTTGATCAAACTTTTTTCAGGGTGAACCCAAAGGTGGTTCCGACACCGATCGTGCTGCGCACATTCACCGTCTGGTTGTGTGCCTCCATGATGTGTTTTACAATTGAAAGGCCAAGTCCCTTCCCTTTGCGGGTGGCCGCCCGTCCGCGATCGGTACGGTAAAAGCGTTCGAAAACCCGGGGGAGATTTTCCTGCTCTATGCCGATCCCGTTGTCGGTAATTTCGGTTAGTATATTCTCGTCCATGTCGAAAAACCCGATCTTGGTGCGGCCCATTTCAGGATTAGCGTAGCGGATAGAATTGTCGATTATATTGGTGAGCACCTGGCGGATCTTATCCTTGTCGCCCTCCACGAGGATCATCTTTCCGGGATCGTTCAACTGGAGTTCAACCTGGTGTTTGGTAGCTTTCATCTCGAGCATTTCAATACTTTCCCTGGCAAGGGCAACGATATCGAACCGGGTGATTGTCAGTCCGATTTGCCCCGAGTCGAGTTGTGCAATCTCATCGAGGTCGGCGATGATACGGATAAGACGCTCGACGCTTTTTTCGGTCCGTTTCAGGTATTCGCGGTTGATGGCGGGATCTTCCAGTCCTCCATCGAGAAGTGTTGACACATAGCCCTGAACGTTGAAGAGCGGGGTTTTAAGTTCGTGTGAAACATTCCCTATAAACTCCCGGCGGTACTGCTCCAGCTGCTGTAAACGCTCAATCTCACGCTGTTTTTCGGATTCCCATCCTTCTACATCCTGATGTACATTGTCGATGATATTCTTATCGGGTCTGATAATGAATTTTTCTTTTTTACCCACCTTAACCGAGTGGATTGATTTGTAGATAAGCCTTATCTTACTGTAGATAAACCGTTCGAGGGTATACCGGAAGATGGAAAAGGAGATGAGAAAAATCGATCCGGCGCTAAGGAAGAGGGCCAGGTAAGTATAATAATGGGTAAAGGCATCCGCAAACAGAAGTCCCACCGAGATGATGAACAGCAGTGCAAAGGAGCACGAGATTACAAATGCATTTAATATGGAGAGGTTCCTGGGATCGTGAAATTTCATTCCTCTTCGAATTTGTAGCCCACCCCTTTGATGGTCTTTATGCTGTCGATGCCCAGTTTTTCGCGGATCCGGCGGATGTGCACATCGATGGTACGGTCGCCGACAACGACATCGGCTCCCCAAACATTCGTAAAGATATCTTCCCGTGTAATCACCTTTCCCGGACGGGAAACGAGGAACTGCAGCAGCTCGAATTCCTTGCGTACCAGGGTGATTTCGGTATTGCCGCGTACCACAACATACCTGTCCTTATCGATGGTAAACTCCTTCAGGGGGATGATGTTTGCGGTAACTTCAGGTGCAGTGTACCGGCGCAGAAGGGCCTGGATCCTGCTGATGAACAGTTTCGGCTTGATGGGCTTGGTAATGTAATCATCGGCTCCGGCATCAAATCCGGCAATCTGTGAATAGTCCTCGCCACGTGCGGTGAGAAAGGCAATGAGCGTACCCGACAGTTCAGGAATCTTCCTGATTTCGGAGCATGCCTGCATACCGTCCATCACGGGCATCATTACATCGAGAATGATCAGCTGCGGCTTATGTTCCTGGGCCAGTTTTACCGCTTTTGCCCCATTTTTTGCCTTGACGACCCTGTATCCTTCGCGTTCGAGGTTGTACCCCAGAAATTCAAGGATGTCGGCTTCGTCGTCGACAAGAAGGATGGTGATCTCAGAATTTTCCATAAAAGGCTTTAATACGATCAGCTAAATTATTAAAAATACCGGATAGTTCGTTTTTCGTAATTTTACCAAAAATTACAGGATGCGGCGACTGGTTTTCTTACTTTTTTTGCTGATGCCATTTTACTCCGGCGCTCAGAGATTCAATGGAGGTATTCTTGCAGGAGGAATTGTGAGCCAGGTGGATGGCGACACCTGGGTAGGTTACCATAAGGCAGGTTATCTTGCCGGGGCATTTGTAAGTCTCCGTATATCCCCGCACTCTTCATTCCAGATGGAGATGGAGTACATCCAGAAAGGGAGCCGTAAGAATGCCGACCTCGAAACCGGCGACATGAGCTCCTACCTTTTCCGGATCCATTACCTTGAAATCCCGGTTCTCTACCAGTATACCTTTGCCCGCCGCTTTGCCGTGGAGGCGGGTCCGGCTGCTGACATCCTGCTGGGGTATTACGAGGAGATGGGCGGTGTTCCCGATCCGCCAACCGAGCCGTTGAGAGGGGTTACACTGGCAGGAATAGCCGGTGTATCTGCCTATATCAACCAGCATCTGAAGGCCAGCCTCAGGTTAAACTATTCGCTGATTTCGCTGCGCAACACCACAGCACCCTATCCGGAAAGTTACCGGAAAATATTTTTTGAATACGGACAGTACAATAACGTTCTCTCCTTTTCCCTCTCTTGGGATTTTAAGGCCAGGGAGCTGTAACCAGGAAGCAAAGCATGACAAAAAAGAAGATCATCATCGGGGTTACCGGGGCAAGTGGTTCCATTTACGGAAAGCTGCTGCTTGAAAGGCTGGCGGCTCTCAGGGAACAGATCGGCGATTGCGGAGTGATCTTTTCAGAGAATGCAAGGTCGGTATGGAAGTTCGAACTCGGCTCGTTTGATGAGGAGGAGATACCTTTTAAAGTATATAAGCCCGATAATTTTTATGCTCCCATGGCATCCGGATCAGCAGGATACGATGCGATGATCATTTGTCCGTGCACCATGGGAACACTGGGGCGTATCGCTTCCGGCGTATCCTCCGATCTGATGACACGTGCGGCCGACGTGATGCTGAAAGAACGCAAAAAGCTGATCCTGGTAACACGTGAAGCGCCCTACAACCTCATTCATCTCAGCAACATGAAGTTGCTCACCGAAGCCGGCGCCATCATATGTGCGGCTTCGCCATCGTTTTACAGTAAGCCGGCAACCATCGAGGAGCTGGCGATGACGGTTGTGGACAGGGTGATTGGGCTGGCGGGGTTGGAGATTACCTCCTATCGGTGGAGTGAAGAGTGAAGAGTGAAGAGTTAAGAGACCAACATTATAAAAAATAACGCAAACGAAAACTAACTTTAG
>CAYHCQ010000109.1:0-3904 GCA_964355115.1 uncultured Prolixibacteraceae bacterium
CCAATCAATTTCCATGAATGTCCGCTGCCAGTAACATCTTCAGCCAACAAAATATACCCCACCCGCCGATGGAAGATCAGTCCCATGGATGTTGAATCGCGCCAGAAATGGGTCGAATATTCGAAGGCCAAAGACGATATGTTCTCCTATACCGACACAAAACAATCTCCATGGAATGTGGTAGAGGCTGATGATAAACGTCGTGCCCGACTAAACTGCATTAGCCACCTTCTCAGCCTGATCCCTTATGAGGAGGTACCCCGTGAAGAGATCATCCTGCCCCCTTTAGAGAGGGATAAGGCATATGTTCGACCTCCCATGGCCGAACAGACCTTTGTGCCGAATAAGTACTGATATCCGGCAAAGGCTGAGTCAAAATGATCATATCAAAGAGATGGGCTATCAGGGCAGGTTTTATCTGCCTCACAGGTGTTGCGCTTTTCCTTACCTTCAACAGGCATAGTAAATCAGGGTATTTCAACTACCACAGCGAAATCTGGGTCGACAAGGCAGGTTATTACGTCTACCTTCCTGCCGCACTTAAATATGGTTTCAACCCCGACAGGTTTCCTGATTCCATTGATTACAGAACCGGGCTGGGGTTCAGGCTCGACCATGAACACGGAAAGGTGCTTACCAAATACACCTATGGAGTGGCCTTGATGCAACTTCCGTTTTTTCTTTTTGCTGATATCATGGCAAAGCCTCTGGATTTTAAACCGGACGGGTTCTCACCCATCTACCACTGGTCACTTAATGTTGCTTCGGTTTTTTACCTCGTGATCGGTTTTTTCTTTCTGGGTAAATACCTGAGGTTTCATTTTTCGGATAAAATCATCACACTGGTGCTACTTACGCTATTCCTGGCAACCCATCTCTATTACTATTCGATTGATGAGACGGGGATGTCCCATGTCTATTCATTTTCACTGTTTTCTGTTTTTTTGTATCTCCTTGAGAAAACCGGGTTCCTGAAAAATACGGAAATTTTGGAGCGGGTGATCTTTGGAATTATCTGCGGGCTGATTGTGCTGATAAGACCTTCCAATGTCCTGTTCCTTACTGCTTATCTCTTTCTGGATTCGGGCAGTTTTCTGATTATCATTGAGCGCATTAAAAGATTTTTCAACGTACATATATTCTTTCCCGTTTGTATCGGAGGACTACTCATTGTTGTGCCGCAGTTTGTTTACTGGCATTACGCAAGCGGCTCACCCTTCATTTATTCTTACGGCAGTGAAGGCTTTAACTGGACAAGTCCAAAGACCCTCCAAACCTGGTTTTCTCCCGACAACGGGCTCTTCCTCTATGTGCCCATTTTCATTCTCATCGTGGCTTCTCTAATCCTAATGATCAGGAGTCGTAAGGAAAACGGATGGTACCTCCTGGGACTGTTCCTGGTACTCTCTTATCTTTTCTCATCCTGGTATGAATGGGACTTCGGCTGTTCTTTCGGTGCCAGGAGTTTTGTGGAATACCTGGCTATTTTGAGCATACCGGTTGCTATTCTTTATCAAAAAGCAAGTGAGGCAGGAACCAGGAAAAAATTGGCTGTCGGCCTGCTCATACTGGTTTTTGCCATATACAATCTTAAGATGACCTATTCTTACGACGGCTGTTTCCAGGGATCAAAAAACTGGGATTGGAAGGCCTATGCCAGGCATCTTACCTCGCCCACGAAATAACGAAAATGAATTATATATCCGGAATTACTTCAGTGCAGAAAAGCGGTAGACGGTAGTCTCTTTGAAGGTCTGCCCCGGTTTCAGGATTGTACTGGGGAATCCAGGCTGGTTCGGGGAATCCGGAAAATGCTGGGTTTCGAGGCAAAGCCCCCAATGTTTGTTATAGACCTTGTCGCCCTTGCCTTTGATCGATCCGTCGAGGAAATTACCTGTGTAGAATTGCACTCCCGGCTGGGTGGTAAGAACCTCAACCTGTCTGCCAGTCTTCGGATCGTACAATTGCGCCGCCATTTCCAATTCTCCTGCTTTTTTCCGAAGTACATAGTTATGGTCATATCCACCTTTTACCCGGGCAATCCGTTCACCAATAACTTCAGAAGTGTTGAAATCCATGGGCGTTCCGAGCACCGGTGGAAGGTCTCCTGTCGGGATCAGCTCATCATTAACAATGGTGTACCTGTCAGCAAAAAGTGTCAGGACATGTCCCAGGATAGTTGAATCTGCCTCATTCAGGTTAAAGTAGGTATGGTTGCAGATATTCACCGGAGTGGGTTTATCGGTTTCGGCCTCTATCAGCGTGATGAGTTCGTTGTTCTCATTCAGCGTATAGGTCACCTTCACTTTCAGGTTTCCGGGGTATCCCTCTTCGCCATCTTTACTGAGGTATGTGAGAACCAGCCCGGCATTATTCACGGAATCAGTGAATTCGGAGCCCTCCCATACAACCTTGTCAAACCCTTTCAAACCACCATGAAGGGTATTCTTCCCGTTATTGATATATAATGTGTAGGGTTTACCGTTCAGCGTGAATCTCCCGGCGGCGATCCTGTTGGCATACCGGCCAACAATGGCCCCAAAATAGGGAGTCGCGGAGAGATACCCGCTGAGACTGTCGTAGCCAAGCACAATATCGCCATTTTTTCCGTTTTTATCGCGGGTGATGATGGAGGTTATGATTCCTCCGTAATTGGTGATTCTCACGACTGTTCCGCTCGAATTGGATAAAGTGTACAGCCATACCTCCTTATTATCGACCCTCCCGAAGTGTTTTTTCATAACCGATAAAGTTGTAGTGTCATTTTCCTTGTCATCATCCATATTAAGCTGAACATTGCAGCTCGCAATTACCAGGATGAATGGAAGGAAAACCAGAAAACAGTATATCTGTCTCATTTTACGAACGATTTGAAATCAACACAAACCTAAGTAATTTTAAAGAGACAATAGCAATATTCTTACTTTTGAACACCAAAAAATGTTTAAAACAATGTTACCCATAAAAGATAAAGTAATCCTGGTAACCGGTGCCAGTTCCGGTATTGGCTCAGCAACAGCACTGGCCTTTGATGCTCAGGGGGCAAAGGTGGCCATTGCCGCCCGCAGGAAAGAACGGCTCGAGACACTGTCCTCCCGGATGCATGATCCGCTGGTTATCGCGGTTGACCTTTCTGATGAAGCTGCTGCAATGAGGATGGTAAGGCAGGTTGTTGACCATTACGGCCGGATCGATATCCTTGTAAACAATGCGGCCAGTATTATTGTGGCTCTTTCTGATAATGTTGGTACTGACGACCTGCTGAAAGCCTTTCGCACAAACCTTACCGGTCCGGTAGCTGCGACCCAGGAGGCTGTGAAATTCATGCGCAGTCAGGGTGGGGGACAGATCATCAATATCGGCTCGCCGGGGTTCATGATGGGTATTCCCTTCTATGCCCCCTATGTTTGCTCAAAGGCTGCATTTTCGGCCTGGACAAGAACGATTCAGGCCGAATGGGCCGGGACGGAGATTGTGGTGTGCGAATATTACCCGGGGTACATTAAAACCGACTCGCCTCCCGAATCACGCATTGGAGCGGTTGATCAGGACCTCCTGATGGAAGAGCATCAGAATTTCATGGCAGCCTTGTTCACCAGACCCAAAACGGCACAGGCGGTGGCAAACCAACTGGTGAATCTGGCCATGCATCCACGTCCGCTTACCTATTCAGGTTTTTCAGTGCAGATTGGTGCCTGGATCTCAAACATTTCCGGTTTCCGCCTCTCAATTGCCAGACAAATGGCAAAAACCGCCCGAAAAAAGAAGAATTTATCTATTTTTACAGAAAAATAATTCTACCCATAAAATTGTATTCTATGCGGCAAAACATCCCTCTCAAAGAGCGAAAGGTTGACTATATCTACCTCGCATTCTTCTTTCTTAACCTCTTCTACATCACCTA
>CAYHCQ010000109.1:4004-11856 GCA_964355115.1 uncultured Prolixibacteraceae bacterium
AGGTTGACTATATCTACCTCGCATTCTTCTTTCTTAACCTCTTCTACATCACCTATATCGTAGATCTTGAACAGCTTGTGATCGCCGATCCGGATAACTTCTCCTATCCCATCTGGCCATTGCCTTTCCTGGTTGATATGGTGCATTGGTGGGGTTCCAGCTTCGACCCTCTGCAATGGGCTCGCCCGGTATGGTGGAAAGCCACCATCTGGCTCGATGTTCTCCTCTTCGGCCCTTATTATGTAGCTGCCATTTACGCTTTTATCAAAGGAAAGGAGTGGATCCGGATTCCGACATTCATCTATTCATCCATCCTTTTCACCAATGTGTTTATCATAATGAGCGAGGAGTTCTGGGGACCGCATGCCACAAGTTCTGTTTTCATCGTTACCCTCGCCAACGCACCCTGGTTCTTGTTCCCGGTCTTCCTCATCTGGAAGATGTGGAAAAATGAGCATCCGTTTACAAGGTGACAAAGTCACAAAGTCACAGAGTCACAAAGTCACAGAGTCACAGAGTCACAAAGTAACAAGGTCATCAGTTCAATCGTTCACTTGTTCACTTGTTCACTTGTTCACTTGATCACAAACAAACCATATGGCTGGGATTTTTTCTGATTACATATTAAAGGAACGTAGGATTAAAAACCGGGTGGTGCTTCCACCTATGGTTACCCCGCATTACACCGGGCCGGATGGAATTGTAACCGAAAGGAGCATCCGCCATTATTCTGACAGAGCGGCTGGCGGGCCCGGGATCGTTATCGTCGAAGCTACTGCTGTGCAAAAGAACGGAAGGCTGGCTCCCTACCAGCTGGGTTTATGGGATGATGCATTCATCCCCGGCCTGGCGGCGATTGCGTCGGTTATCAAAGCGGCCGGAGCCCTTGCACTGATCCAGATCCATCATGCAGGTTTGGTGACCCCTGAATCAGTTTTCGCAGTTTGCAAGGGACCTTCTGCAGATGACAACAACCCAAGATCTCAGGAATTGACAATTCCGGAAATTGAGGCTATCCGTGACAGTTTTATTGCGGCAGCACTTCGGGCGAAGCGGGCAGGTTTCGACGGCATCGAATTGCACGGCGCGCACGGTTATCTGCTTAATCAGTTTGCATCCACCCTGTTCAACAAACGTGAGGATGAGTATGGTAGCTCAATGCAGGGGAGGATGAAGCTGGCAATCGATATCATTAAAGGTGTCAGAAAGGCAGCTGGCCCGGGGTTTATTATTGGCTACCGAATGGGAGCAAACTCTCCGCTCCTTGAGAATGGTATTGAGATTGCAAAGTATCTTGAGCAGGCTGGGATCGACCTTTTGCATGTATCGCATGGTGGAAGCCTGCAGAACCTACCCCGACCTCCGAAGGAGTTTGATTATAACTGGATCGTTTTCAGCGGAATTTCTGTAAAGGCCGAGGTCCGCCTGCCGGTAATCGTTGTTAACGAGATAAAAACAGCCTCCAGAGCCTCCTTCCTGGTCGAAAATAACCTCGCCGATTTTGTCGCACTCGGCCGTACCATGCTTGCTGATCCGGAATGGACAAATCATGTAATGAACGATCTGCCGGTAAATATCTGCTCGTCATGCAAACCGAAATGCCGGTGGTACGAGTCCTCCGACCTCTGTCCGGCCATACAAAGACTGGCCCTTTAAACAATCAGGTAAATTTTACCTGATCGAATCCAGCTTTGGCTTTATCAGAGCCACTGCTTTCCTGAATTTTTCCAGGTTCACTTTCGACACGGGTTCGGTTGCCGGCGACTCCATCCGGAGCGGATTGGTAGGCTGTCCGTTTTTATATACCCGGAAATCGAGGTGCGGGCCTGTCGAGAGTCCGCTGCTGCCGACATATCCGATCAGCTCACCCTGTTTTACCTGTGAACCGGCTTTTAACCCTTTGGCATAGCCTGAAAGATGAGCATATGTAGAGGAATAAACACTGTTGTGACGGATGCCAATGAACCTGCCATATCCGCCATGCCATCCGAGCTCGGTAACCCGGCCATCGCCAAGAGCTACTACCGGGGTTCCTCTCGGTGCTGCATAATCCACTCCGAAATGCGGACGTGAAATCCTGAGAATAGGATGCTTGCGCGACGCTGTGAAACGCGAACTGATGCGGGAAAATTTGAGTGGCGCCTTCAGAAATGACCTCCGCAGACTCGCCCCCGCTAAATCATAGTATCCCTCATTTCCCGGCTGATCAAAGTATATCGCATAAAAATCTTTACCATTGCTGGTAAATATTGCCCCGTGAATGCGGTCAACGCCCACGGGTGAGTTATCGACAAACAATTCATCGTAAATAACTTTAAATCCGTCGCCCTTCTGCAGGCCGTAAAAATCAACAGTCCAGGCATATACATCCGAAAGAGCCAGGCCAAGGTTCACATCCAGCCGGTTTTCGGTAAAGCAGTTCCAAAGGCTGGTTTTTATGGTTCCTTGCGCCGTCCGGGTGAGGCGGGTCACCTTCTTCTTGTCGGTGTAAACCCGCAATGAATCCCGGAGATCATAAACGACGAAATCAATAGCGTTGATCTCATAGATGAAGTAGAGGGTTCGTTTCTCCGCACCCCTGGATGAGATCCTAGCAAACCGATTGCCTGCCTTTAACTTCCGCACGTCGAAGACCGTCCTTGTCTCTTTGCCGATCCTGTCAATCATCTGCCCTGAAATGTATTTGGACAGAAGTGATGAAAGGTGCTGATTTTCACCTACCTTACCATAGTCAATTTCCAGGCTATCGATGTTGATTTTATATGCCAGATGGGGCTTATTCAGTGGAACATCGGAGTGGCTTTTCCCTTTGGTTATCACAAACAATGCCATCGTTACTATTACAGCCATAACAACCACAATAAGTGCGATGATTGAAATGAAGCGAAGTGAAGGCTTGAACATTTTACTACTGGTTAAAGGTGAGCCTGATGCGGACAATTTCAGGGCGGTTTCCGAGTCTGACCGGCGGTCCCCAGGTTCCAAAGCCGGAGGAGACATAAAAATGAGACTTCCCAATCAGCTTGTAACCCCAGCTCACTTCGTAGATCGCCTCGGTGATATAATTGAAAGGCCACATCTGTCCATGATGCGTGTGCCCCGACAACGACAGGTCGACCCCAAGTTCTGCAGATTTTCCCAGAGAGAAGGGCTGGTGATCCATCAGGATAACCGGCCTCGAATGGTCTATTCCTTCCATGACCGCAGCAAGTTCTTTCCGCTCCCTTCCCGAGAACCTGGGTTTGTCCCTGTCATCGCGGCCAACAAGGTAAAAACGGTTATCAATGAGCAAAAAACTATCACGGAGAACCTTGATGCAGTGGTCGCTCAGGTATTTCACAGCCCGATCGGCGCCACCAATGTATTCGTGATTTCCTGTTATTGCATAAGTGCCATATTTCGACCGGAGTTTGCATAACGAAGCTCCCAGGTCATTCTTGATGACAGGAGCAAGGTCTTCGTCTACAATGTCGCCTGCAAAAAGTACGATGTCAGGGTGAAGTGAGTTAATGGCTTCAACAAGCCGCGTTGCCTTCCGTTTCGCAATAAGGGTACCAAGATGAATATCGGATGCCATCACAATGTTCAGTTCTTTTAAACCTGATACCTGTTTGCCGATATGCATCTCAAGTTCCCTGATTTGAGGGGAGCGTGCATTGATGAAACCTGCAATTACAACAAGCGTAACGACTCCTGTTGCTATATACAGCGCCATCAGCTTTGTCTTTAAATAATCGGCAAAGAAAATATCAGGATAAATATGAAAGAGGTAATTGAGAACCCTTGAAATATCTATCAGCACTGCAATCAAAATAAAGTAAAGCAGGAAAGCAAGCCAGAAGGAACCAATCCAGGTAATAATGCCGGTGAAAAGACAGGGGTAGGCGCGTTCCATAATCCGTGCAAGGATAAACATAGATGCGACTGTCCAGAAACCGATGGCAAACCACAATCTCACCTGACTTCCGGCAGGTAATGCCTGCATGGCACGTCTGAAAATATAATAGTTTACAAGCAGGTACAGCGCCGTAAAAATGGTGATGAAAAGTATAAAAGCCCCCAATTTCAAAATATGTTTCTCCTTTTTCTTTTATTGCCCGGCAAAGATACCGATTCATTGAAATATCCTTTTAATTTTGTTAGGTCAAACGCACAACCTATTGCCTTTTGCCTATTGCCTTTTGCCTATTGCCTGATAACTGATCTCAAAACCCCGACCCATGAACACAGGCTTCGTTTTAAGCTGGATCGACTACCTTATCATGATTATCTATTTCGTTTTTGTACTTGGCATTGGCTGGGCGCTTAAACGGTACATGAAGGACGCCAGCGCATTCCTTGAAGCAGGCCGATCGATGCCGGCCTGGGTTGCAGGGTTGGCTTTCATCTCAACAAATCTGGGTGCGCTTGAAGTGATGGGAATGGCAGGTTCAGGTGCAAAATACGGAATGCTTACAACGCATTTTTACTGGATAGGCGCTATCCCTGCCATGGTTTTCCTCGCATTGTTCATGATGCCATTCTATTATGGGTCAAAGGCACGATCGGTCCCCGAATACCTGAAATTAAGGTTTGATGAAAAAACCCGTGGCCTGAATGCCATCCTTTTTGCAATAATGACCATCCTCGCTTCGGGGATTTCAATGTATGCGCTTGCCATACTCATGGAAAAGGTCCTGGGATGGAATTTCCACCTGAGCCTGGTTCTCTCGGCCGCAATCGTTCTCGTATATACCTATCTTGGCGGACTCTCTTCTGCTATATATAATGAAGTCCTCCAATTCTTTATCATTGTCATCGGACTGCTGCCGATTGTCCTGCTAAGCTTGTACGATCTGGGCGGATGGTCGGGACTGAAGGATCAGCTTGCGCCAATTGTATCCCAGAAAGGATTTGCGGCCGACACATGGACAACTACCTGGAAATATACCGGTTCTGCACAGGCCAATCCCATGGGCGTTGAGTGGTATGGAATCTTTGCCGGGCTCGGGTTTGTTCTTTCCTTTGGATACTGGTGCACAAACTTCCTCATAGTTCAGCGGGCCATGGCTGCCGAATCACCCACGGCAGCGCGCAATACACCATTAATTGGTGCCATACCCAAGATGTTCATTCCGTTCCTCATTATTGTTCCTGGAATAGCCGCCCTTGTGCTGCTAAACAAACAAGGTTCGGGTTTTACGCTCCCTGAGATATCACCGGGCCACTACAACTATGATTACACCATAATCGCCCTTCTGAAACAATACCTGCCGGCAGGAGTGCTTGGATTGGGAATCACTGCGTTACTGGCCTCCTTCATGTCGGGCATGGCAGGAAACGTTTCGGCATTTAACACGGTCTGGACCTACGACATCTACCAGAGCTACATCCATCCTCTTACCGGGAACAGGGAGGCCGATGACAGGCACTATTTAAAGGTTGGTCGCATGGCCACGGTTTTCGGGGTACTTGTAAGTATCGCTGCCGCCTATCTTGCAAGCCTTTTCGGCAATATCATGGACTTTCTTCAAACCATTTTCTCCATGATCAATGCCCCGCTTTTCGCAGTGATCTTCCTTGGTATGTTCTGGAAAAGATCCACGGGTCATGGAGCATTCACCGGTTTGCTGGCCGGGTTCTTCATTGCACTTCTGCATCACGGGCTCACCGTTCCCGAGGGAGCTGCGACCCTGGTGAAGGGAGGCTGGATTGCAAACCTTCACACCTATCCGGTTGAAATGGCCCAGAACTTCTGGACAGCCATTTTCGCCTGGACAACAGCCACCATCGTTACAGTCATCATATCTGTCCTTACCAAACAGAAGAAATCTGAGGAGGATATGAAAGGACTGGTTTATTCACTGACCCCGAAATTTAAAGAACAACATGTTGCCTGGTACTACAGATCTTCAACTCTTGCTATAATCGTATTGTGCATTGCAACAATTCTAACAATAATGTTCTGGTAACAATCAAACTCTGTGACTCTGTGACTCTTAACTTTTAACTCTTAACTTTTAACTCTTAACTCTAAAACATGGGCATCGACATAAAGTTCCCGATCGGTCTAATGTTTACCTTTCTGGGATTGCTTCTTAGCTGTTACGGACTTTTTACCAGGGCCGAGGTTTCCATGTATACACCGTCGCTGGGTATCAACGTGAACCTCTGGTCGGGCTCAGGAATGCTGGCTTTCGGACTCCTGATGCTGTTTTTTTCATACAGGAGTAAAAGATCAAAGACAAAATAATATGAACACTGTTCAAAGGGCGTTTCTGAAAACACCGGTTGGTTTTATCGAGGTCACCGGTTCAGAGCAAGGCATAAAAACTCTTTACTTTCTCGATTTTAAGGTAAGGATATCCCGTGTTCCCCATGTGCTCCACGAGTGCATCGACCAGCTTCAGGAGTATTTTACCGGAACCCGGCAATGCTTCTCGCTTAAACTTGATCTTACAGGATCTCCCTTTCAGCTGAAAGTCTGGCAGGAGACGCTGAAGATTCCATATGGTAAAACGCTATCCTACCAGGACCTTGCCATCAAACTCGGCAATCCCAATGCCTTCAGGGCAGTAGGCGGGGCCAATGGAAGCAATCCGGTATCCATCATTGTTCCATGCCACCGCGTACTGGGGCAGAATGGTAAACTGGTAGGATATGCCGGAGGCTTGCCTCGCAAGAAATGGCTGCTCGAGCACGAACATGCATTTGCCCAGCGTGACCTTTTCTTTTCCAAAAGGCATAAGTAGTATCTCACAATTTTCCGCCATGAATTACAAAACGAACCTACTGTTTGCGCTCCTTCTGTTTATCCTGCCGGTTGTCAGCCAGGGTCAGGTTAAATCTCTGAAGTTTGATGAACCCGCCTCCTTCTCGGTCAAAGGGATCCGGATGGCCGACGACAAATCAACAGATCTGCCTTACGCATTACCGCTCTATTCGGTAATGATCGACAACAACTTCTATAATTCATATTGCTCAACGCCGGAATTTAAAAAAGATGGAATTCATTTCACCGTGGCCGACAGCCTGGAGGGATTCTGTTCAGCGGATAAAAAATTCAAACCCGGGATGCGGTACAACCTTCGCTTTACAAACAAAGGAAAAGCAGACCATACTATCGAAAACCTTGTCCCCCTCGGCGAAGGTCCCGATAAAGTCTTTATAACCGCCGCAGGATCAAAAGCATGGCCACAATATCTTTGCCGCACACAATTGTTTCGCCAGGGATATGTACCGGTGGGAGTGATAATGCCCGACAACGCATGGCATGCAGGTTTTTCCGACTTTAAGGTGAACGATACAGTTTCACTTTCCGGATTGGCCCGGAGAACAGAGCGAGACAAAGAAAGAACGGTAATCGACCGGTGGGCTGTTACACTTAAACCGGGTGGATGGGTTGAGTACAGCATATATATTGATACCCACAAGGGAGAATGGCATGAGGGGCTGAAGATGATGTTTCAGGACAGATGGCTTTATGATCTTCCGGTATTTGACGACAAACTATTTAAAAGACAGGACCTTGCATGGATGAAAAACAGCTATATCATGCTTCTTCAGTTTGCCTGGGACTGCAAATATTACGATTTCAAAGAAAAAAAATACAACTTTTATAAAGAGCTATTTGCCTATGATTCGTTGACGGGCGGGTATGATATTTTCACAATCTGGCCAACCTGGCCCAGGCTGGGTCTTGACCAGCGAAATCAGTGGGATATGTATAGCGACCTGCCAGGAGGTGTAAAAGAACTCCGCAAGCAAGTTGATTTTATCCATGGAAAGGGGAGAAGGTATTTTATCTCTTATAACCCCTGGGATGAAGGAACACGTCGCGAGGATCAGTTGAAAGGTATGGAAGAGTTACTCA
>CAYHCQ010000110.1:0-11763 GCA_964355115.1 uncultured Prolixibacteraceae bacterium
ACGAGAGTTGAACTCGTGACCTCCGGGTTATGAATCCGACGCTCTAACCATCTGAGCTACCCCGCCGTTTTTGAGGGTGCAAAGTTAAAAAAAATGTTGATTTCACAGCATTATTTCCGCTATTTTCTCTCTGGTGAAAATTTTCATTCATACAAGGCCAGCCATGAGGGGAGGTTGGCTGCCCAGCTGCTCATACGGTAGATTGCCTCCGGATTATTTGCACACAGTTCTGTCTCTTGTTCGAGATGGGCAACAGTATCAGCAATTTCATTGCCAATATCCTGCACGGAATCAATGGTCCGGAAGTAAATGCCCGCCTTTACCATATCCGTATAAGGAAGCCAGCTTCCTGTGATCAGAATGTTCCCGCCATACATATGCTCCTGCGTTGAAGCAGACAGGCTGTCGCTCTTTTGCAGCTGGACCATGATATCGGGGGCTTTGCGCAGGTGGGCATTCTCCTTCTCTGAGAGGAACTTTTCGAAGGTGAGATGGCTGAACGGAAATCCCTTGAGGGCTTCCGTCAGTTCGGTGCGATAGGAAGGTTCGGTGCCGTAGGTCATGGGAATGAGAAAAAAAAGGTTCTCTTTTCTCCACAATAATTCTCCATTTTGTGTGATCGCCGTGAGGATGGGAATGTGCTGCTGGATGGAGTCGTAGTTATACCCGATGCAGATCACTGTTTTTTCCTGTGGAATTCCCAGGCTGATGCGGCTTTCCTCCCGGGTGACCTGGCTGAACTCCGCAAGTTTATCGAGCGTATTGAACCCGAACCGGCAGAGCCGCATCTGTTCAGCAGAGGCTGAGAAGGCAGAATGTATCGATTCGAGGGCAGTGCTGTTATTGGATGTGATGAGATCGGCCGACCGGAACACCGGGCGTATCCGTCGCCTCTTCCAATTCGCCAGCTGGAAAAAGTCGCTGCCAAAAACGGTGAGGATCAGTCGGGGTGCTGCTTTTCGTAACGCTTTCCCCACGATCATCAGGTCCTGGATGCAATAGAGCACATGAACCGCATCATAACTCCCTTTCCGCTCTTTCAGGAACCGGAAAAGTTTCCAGGGACGCAACCAGGGCTTGCCGTTGCCCGTTGAACCTCCATCGCAGGGGTAGCCGAAAAGACTGTCGTAGGGCATTGCTTCCTTTCTTTTCCTGGGAGGAAAGGTGGCGAATATGTCAATAATAAGTGTCTCGCCGAAATGTTTACGCAACTGATGGGTGTAGTTGTGAACGTATATGCTGTTTGGATCGCCGATCAGGAGCAGTTTCTTCATGGTTTGATTTAGGATGGATTTCCTCAGGCTTAACAGCCGATCCAGATGGTTTTTATATTTACAAACTCTTTGATGCCGTATGCCCCTAGCTCTCGTCCGTAACCCGATTTCTTAATGCCGCCGAATGGCAGCCTGGGATCTGATTTGGTCATGCCATTCACAAACATCGCCCCGGTTTCAACTTTTCTGGCAACAGCCTCGCCACGCACAACATCCCGCGTCCACACGCAGCCACCAAGCCCGAACTCCGAATCGTTGGCCACGGCTATGGCCTCAGCTTCATCGGTTACCCTGATCACCGATACAACCGGCCCGAAGGTCTCCTGGCTGTATACAGCCATTCCTTTCTTCACACCATCGAGGATTGTGGGTTCATAGTAAGCACCAGTCCGCTCGGGACGTTTGCCTCCGATAACCAGCCGGGCACCTGCAGCCACCGATTCATTTACCAGGCGTTCAATTTCGCCGACAAGGTCGGGGCGGGCGAGTGGGCCTACATGGGTTTCAGGATCCAGCGGATCACCCATTTTTAGCCCTTCCAGTGCATGTTTTAATTGCCGTACAAACTCGTCTGCCACCTGCTCCACGACAATGTAGCGCTTGGCGGCAATACAGCTCTGGCCCTGGTTGATCATCCGGGCGGTGACGGCCGCCTTCACAGCGGCAGAAAGGTCGGCATCTTCGAGAACAATGAACGGGTCGGAACCGCCGAGTTCAAGAACAGTTTTCTTAAGATATTTACCGGCAAGGGATGCCACGCTGCTTCCGGCTGCCTCGCTTCCCGTGAGTGTTGCTGCAACGATACGGGGATTGGAAACAACGGCGCCTACACCCTGGGCGGGTATCATGAGGGTTCTGAACAGGTTTTCAGGGAATCCTGCTTCACGAAAAATTTCTTCAATAGCCAGCGCACACCCAGGAACGTTTGATGCATGTTTCAAAACGGCAGCATTTCCGGCCATCAGGGCAGGGGCGGCGAAACGAAAAACCTGCCAGAAGGGGAAATTCCAGGGCATTACGGCAAGAATGACGCCGATGGGCTGAAAGGTCACAAAACTGCGACTTGCATCCGTGGCGATCACCTCATCTTTCAGCATAACCCCGGCGTGCTCAGCATAGTAATCGCAAACCCAGGCACACTTCTCAACCTCAGCTGCCGACTCACGCAGGAGCTTTCCCATCTCGGTGGTCATCATCCGGGCGAATTGCTCTTTCCGATGTCGCAGGATCTGCGCTGCATTTTTCATCAAGACCGCCCGTGTTTCGAATGAGGTCTCTTTCCATGCAGACCAGGTTTTGTTAACATTCTCAATGATCAGCTGTACTTCAGAAGGCGAATGCTCATCATACTCCCCGATCAATTCTCCGTTTACAGGATTAAAGCTTTTCATCTCAAAAGATTATCAATTGTCAATTATCAATTATCAATTATCAATTATCAATTATCAATTATCAATTATCAACTTTTCCCTGAGGAAATTCCCGGTATATGAACCCTTCACCTTAACCAGGTCCTCCGGCGTTCCTTCAAACACAACATACCCTCCTTCATTACCACCCTCTTTCCCCATGTCGATCACCCAGTCGGCACATTTGATCACCTCCTGGTTGTGCTCAATAACTACTATGCTGTGCCCGTTGCCGATAAGCGATTCGAACGAGATGAGCAATTTGTGGATATCGTGAAAGTGGAGGCCGGTGGTGGGTTCGTCGAAAATGAACAGTGTTGGTTTTTCACTCGTACCTTTCGAAAGGAAAAAGGCGAGTTTGATGCGCTGCGCCTCGCCACCTGAGAGTGTACTGGATGATTGTCCGAGATGAAGGTACCCCAGGCCAACATCCTGAAGGGGTTTCAGCTTGGCGAGAATCCGTTTTTCATGGGTTGTAGGCTTGTTCTGGTTTCCGAAGAACTCCATGGCTTCCTCTACGGTCATATCAAGGATGTCAACCACGCTTTTCTCCCGGTACTTAACATCGAGAACCTCCTCGCGATACCTCCTGCCCTTGCAGTTCTCACAGGGGAGAAAGAGGTCGGCCATAAACTGCATTTCGATCTTTACAACCCCTTCACCTTCACACTCCTCACATCGCCCGCCCTCTATATTGAATGAAAAATATCCCGGTTTGTAGCCGCGCACTTTGGCGAGTTGCTGATCGGCAAAGAGGTTACGGATTTCATCAAAGGCCTTGACGTAAGTAGCCGGGTTCGACCGCGACGATCGGCCGATCGGATTCTGGTCAACCATCTCAACGGCCCCGATGCGGGCAAAATCTCCTTCGAGACGGTCGAACTTGCCTGTCTTTTCTCCATACCCGCCGTGAATTTTCTTGAGGGCAGGGTAGAGGATACGTTTGATAAGTGAGGTCTTGCCCGATCCGCTAACACCGGTTACGACTGTAAAAATATGGAGCGGTATCCTTACGCTGATGTTTTTAAGATTATTTTCACGCGCCCCGCAGATGTCGATAAACTCTTTCCATTTTCGCCTGCTTTCGGGCAGTGTGATCGCCATTTTATGTGAAAGATACTGACCTGTGAGGCTTTTGGTATCTTTCATCAATTCAGGAAAATCCCCTTCGAAAACAACTTCTCCTCCATTGCGTCCGGCCAGCGGGCCGATGTCAATTATGCGATCGGCAGCCCTGATGATCTCCTCATCGTGTTCGACCACGATGACCGTATTTCCCAGGTCGCGCAAACGGAGCAGGACTTTAATCAGGCGCTGGGTGTCGCGCGGGTGCAGGCCGATGCTCGGTTCATCGAGGATATACATCGAGCCGACAAGATTGCTCCCAAGTGCAGTTGAAAGGTTGATCCGTTGTGACTCTCCTCCCGAAAGACTAGACGATAGGCGGTTGAGTGTGAGATAACCAAGCCCGACATCATTGAGCACCTCCAGCCGGTTGTTGATCTCAATCAGCAAGCGTGTAGATAATGTTTTCTCATAGGGTGTAAGTTCAAGTTCCCGGCAAAACTTCATCAACTCTTCAACAGGGGTTAGCACCATCTCGCTTATTGACTTATTGCTTATCTTTACGTAGGAGGAATCCTTGCGGAGCCGGGTCCCCATGCAGTCCGGACAAACGGTTTTTCCACGGTACCGCGACATCATCACCCTGTATTGTACTTTGTAGTTCTGCGTTTCAACCCATTCGAAAAATTCTTTTAGCCCATGGAAATGCTTATTGCCGCGCCAGAGCAGGTCGCGCTGTTCACGGCTGAGTTCGAAAACCGGTTTGTGGATCGGAAAATCGAACTTGTAAGCATTCAGCAGAAGTTCGTTTTTCCATTCGCCCATCTTTTCTCCCCGCCAGCAGGCAATGGCATCTTCGTAAACAGAGAGGCTTTTGTTGGGAATCACCAGGTCCTCGTCAATTCCGATCACACTGCCAAAACCTTCACAGCTCTTGCAGGCGCCAAACGGATTGTTAAAGCTGAAGAGATTCTCTGAGGGCTCTTCAAAGACCATCCCGTCGGCCTCGAATTTATTGGAAAATGTAACCTGTCCGGGGGCACCGTCAGCTCTCTCAAGTATGCAATAACCATGTCCCTCGAAATAGGCTGTCTGAACAGAATCGGCAATACGTGCGGGCAGATCTTCATCTGCGTGGTCTATGGCAAATCTGTCAACCAGGATATAACACTCTTTGTGTTTCCTGATTTTTTTACCGCAGATATCTTCCAGCCGCATCACCTCACCATCAAGCATAACCCGGGTAAACCCCTGCTGCATGAGAACGCTGCATTTGGTGGCCAGGTCTCCCTTGCCGGAGCTGAAATCGAGGGGCGCAAAGATGCTGATCCGCGTATCATCCGGAACCGACATGATGTAGTCGACCACATCGCCCACACTGTCGCGCTTAACGAGGGCTCCGGATACCGGGGAGAAGGTTTTCCCGATGCGGGCATACAACAATTTCAGATATTCGTAAATTTCGGTAGATGTTCCGACTGTGGAACGGGGATTCATGGTATTCACCCGTTGTTCAATGGCTATTGCAGGGGCAATTCCCCGTATGTAATCGACATCCGGCTTGCTCATCCTGCCAAGAAACTGCCTCGCATAGGCGCTCAGACTTTCAACATAACGACGCTGTCCGTCGGCATAAAGGGTGTCGAAGGCAAGCGAAGATTTTCCGGATCCCGACAAACCTGTAATTACCACGAACCGGTTGCGGGGAATGGCGAGGCTGATGTTCTTAAGATTGTTGACCCGGGCTCCTTTTATGATGATGTAATCTTTGGGATCCAGGGTGTCGACATTGATCATTTTAGTAATTTTCAGAAAGAAGATCACAAAATTATAAAGAAAGACTTGCTTTTTGGATTTTTATATTTATTTTTGCTGTAACAAAAGCGGAGAAGTTCCGTATCAATGTTAAACCTGAGCAGCCCGAAAAGGGTTGCACAAAATCATAGGAGGGACCATATCGACTTGACTTTTACTCTTTTAGATTAAACTAAACAGAGAACCCATGAAAGCGCAAGTCGTCCTCACAGATCAGGAATTAATCGGCCTGTATATTGCCGGCAATCAATCAGCTCTCGAAAAACTTATCCTCAGGCACAAAAACCGTGTTTTTGCTTATGTCCTTATGATCGTTAAGGATAAAGAGCTTGCTGAGGATCTGTTCCAGGATACCTTTATTAAGGTGATCAACACATTCCGTTCCGGCCAGTATAAGGAGGAGGGAAAATTTATACAGTGGGTGATGCGCATTGCCCATAACCTCATTATAGACTATTTCAGGAAATCCAAGCGTATTCCCACGGTCGAAAACAGCGATGAGTACGATATCTTCGACAAAGTTCGCATTCCCGTCGATTCGGTTGAAGAGCAGATGATCACTGAACAGATTCATAAGGATGTGAAAAAACTGATCGACTACCTGCCCCGTGAGCAAAAGGAGGTTCTGATTATGCGGCACTATGCCGATATGAGCTTTAAAGACATTGCCGATGTTACGAATGTAAGTATCAATACGGCACTCGGCAGGATGAGATACGCGCTGATCAACCTTCGCAAACTGGTTAAAGACAACGAAGTGATCCTTTCCATTTAGTTGATAACTTTTTTTTCGTCCGGGTAAAATATAGGGAACCATACGCTCGTTTCTTAGACATGAACGTTGTATTAATACATCCAAATGCCTATGAAGCGAACTGCTACATTTTTTCCTTTGTCCTCAAAGGTAAATTCAACTCCTTCCGACAAAAGAAGGAGGAGGACCGTGATAAATCCCAGTGAATCGGTCATCCGGAATATCCTGAACTACTCAAAAGCCCTTTCGGTTTACTCAACACAGGATGCCGGAATCATTAACCTGGTGATGAACTAAAACAAAAAACCCCGCTTTGGCGGGGTTTTTTTATGATCTCTGCTAAGATTAGTGTCTTTGTTCCTTGATACGGGCTTTCTTTCCCTGTAGTCCGCGAAGGTAGAAAATACGGGCCCTTCTTACGACGCCATGTTTGTTTACTTCAATTTTGTCGATAAACGGGGAGGTGCAGGGAAAAATTCTTTCAACACCAATATTTCCGGAAATTTTTCTGACCGTAAACGTTTCGTTGGGTCCTTTACCAGACCGCTGTAAAACAACACCCTGAAAAGTCTGGATCCGCTCCTTGTTGCCTTCTCTGATTTTATAATGAACGGTAACTGTATCACCAGCTTTAAAACCAGGCAGTTCCTTCTTCTCGATGCAAGTATCTTCTACAAATTTGATGATTTCCGCTTTGTTCATGGCCTTCTTGAAATATTGATGAGGTTCCTACTAAAAAGTTTGCAAATATATCGATTTTTTTGAAACAAACAGTACATCCGCGTAATTTTTTAGTGGAAATTGTACCTGGATGCCAGAGGGAAGTTAACCTGTTACTTGAATTTTGCTTGTTGTAGTAAAGTAACTATTGTCACTGGCCCGTGTTCCTGTAAATTTAAAAGACCAAAAACCTATGGTCGCCGGAAAATTATCTGGAAGTTCAGTTTTCACATATTGTGAAAGTATGGATCCGTCGCCTGTATATTCATATTTCAGACTAGACGGAGAGGTTACTGTGAGGGTGCTGAGTTTTACAGCTTCAGTCCTATTGTCGAATATGAATCGGACATAGTATGTTCCCCCCAGATTAAAAGTGTATGCCTCCATTGTAAAAGAAGGTGGATCCTTGACAACAGGATCTGGTTCAGTGGTTTTCTTTTTACATCCTGAGAATAAGCAGAGGACACACAAGAGGAAAACGCCGATAATAAGGTTGTTTGGTTTTGTTTTCATGGCTTCTGGTTTTTATTCTAAAGATAATCCGGAAGCATGACCCAAAGCAATAGAAATGATGCGTTGCCGCTATTCCTTTATTATTTGCCTGGTAGTTTTTATTATTTGCAAATATGTTATGGTTAATGGGAGGCCAGGATTTTCAGAAAAAATTCTTTTCGGCGTGATGAAACGGGGACTTTTTCTTTGTTCTTCATAATCGCATAACCGCCAAGCCCTTTAAGATAGCTATCAACGTATGCCAGGTTGATGATATGAGACTGGTGAATGCGGAAAAACCCGAAAGGATTAAGCAACTCATCGAACTCCTTCAGGGTTTTCGCGACAATGATTTTTTCGCGGCTCAAAAAATAAATCTTCGTATAGTTTTCATCGGCTTCGCAACGGATAATGTCCTCTGTGTTAATTACATATATATTGGTGGCGGTGTTTAGGACGATTTTTCTCGGAGGGTGATTTGGCTCTCCGGTATTCTCGGCATATGCCTTAAGTTTGAGAATCAAATCCTCTTTCTTTGATTTTACCGCTTTATCGATTGCTGCCTGAAGCTCACCAGGTTTTAGCGGCTTCAGCAGGTAATCCAGGGCACAGAATTTGAACGCCTGTAAAGCATATTGTTCATGCGCAGTGATGAAGATTAACGAGAAGTCAATTTCCGGGAGTTTGCAGAGAAGATCAAACCCCGACCCGTCAGGCATCTCAACATCCAGGAGTACAAGGTCTGGCTCAAACTTCTGTATGGCAACCAGGCCGCTGCTTACATCTGCCGCCTCACCGACAACAAGAACATCCTTGCAGTAAAACCCAAGCATATTGATGATGGCTTTACGAGCCTGAATTTCGTCGTCGATGACCAGTACTTTAATCATGCTTGTCTGTTTTCAAATCGGTTTCCGGCATAAATGTACAAATTATCTCCTTCTGCTCAGTGTGGATTTACGTCCATATATGGTATTTTGAACCGGATTATGGTGCCGGTCTGGTTCTCTTCTTCATCAGCGCGATCAAGTATTTCCAACTGGATCTCTTTTTTTAGCTTTCTATTTAATAACAGGATTCTTTCACGCGTGATTTCCATAGCAAGTGATTTGTGTTTTCTTGCCTTTTCACCAATGTTGTTTTCAGCTGCTTTAAGCCCTATTCCATTGTCTTTGAGTTCAAAACAGATCAGATCATTATTTAGAACAAACGAGATGTCAAGTTGCCCCATCCCGGTAACGTTCCTGATTCCATGCTCCAAAGCATTCTCGATAAATGGCTGTGCCAGCATGGGAGGAATGCCGGTTAACCCAGTGTCAATTTCAGGGTCAATAAACAGCGTATAAGAGAATTTATTTTCGAATCTTAAAGATTGTAGCTGAAGGTAAAGTTGGAGAGTTTCAATCTCCTTGTCCAACGGGATAAACTCAAGCCGCGAATTATCGAGAATGAGCCTTATCAGCGCGGCGAAACTCGATAAAAATCTACCTGCTTCATCGGTTTTGTGTTCATAAATGTAATTCTGAATGGCAAACAGGGAGTTGAAAATGAAATGTGGATTCATTTGAGACCTCAAAAGCTTTTGCTTTAATTCAACGGACCTGTTCTTTGCCTTCAGACGTGCTTCTCTGATCCTGATTATCAGAACGATAACGCATACGAAGGCCATGATTTCGATAGTGTAGAACCACCACCGTTGCCAGAAGGGAGGGGTAATAGTAATCTGTATGTTTTGGGATATTTTGGTTTTACCACTTAACATGTCCTTTAATCTGACTTCAAAAAGATATTCCCCGGGTGGAACATTGGTGAAAACTGCCTTTCTTGATTGAGCTTTAGCAGTGATCCAGGTTTTGCTGAAATTAAGTAACCGATACTCATATTCCGCTTTTTCTGGCATGAGGTTGTCGGGCGAGGCAAAGTTGAAGGAGAAGAAATTCTCATTGTAGTTGAGCCTGATCGTGCGTGTTTCACAAAGATCACTAATCCTTTCCTTGTCAAAAATCCTGAAGTGGCTTATTACCAGATTGGGCGTATCCCGGGCAACCAGACTGTCGGGATTAAAAATGACAAACCCGTCATTTCCACCGAACAAAAATTTACCTGAAGATAACCGGTTGCATGCCTTACTGAAAACAATATCCGGAAATCCACTCCCTGGACTGAAGTTGATAAATTCCCGGGTTTTAATGTTGAATTTTGAAATGCCGCTTTTTGTTGATGCCCATATATTGCCTTTCATGTCTTCAAGTATTCCCATGACATCATTTCCGATCAGCCCATCATCTTTTGACAAATGAATGAAAGACCTGCTTCCAGATATCCTGACGCTAAGTCCACCTCCACCAATCCATAAATTTCCTGCCCGATCTTCCAGGAGACAGTTTACTTTAGAAGTTTGCAGACTGCCTGAATCTCCGGGATGCTGCTGAAAATTCAAGGAAGCCGGCTGATGGGGGGTATATCGATATAGCCCTGAAGTAGTAGTCCCAATCCACAAATTGTTATCTGAATCCAATAATAAACATTCAACAAGCCGCGAAGGATCCGCCGGGATTAAATAGTCCTTGAGACTTTTTATTACCCGGAAATTATTTCTGTCAAACAATGTAAGCCCGGTTCCGCCCCAGTATCCGATATAGAAATTTCCCAGTGTATCTTCAGCAAAAGCGTTATACCAGTCGAATTTAAAGGAGGTTCGGTCACACCTGTAGGTCCTGAACCGGTTCTGAAACCGGATGAATTCCTGAAACCCGATTCCTGCCCATAAACCGATCCAAAGCCTTCTCTCCCGGTCGATGAACAGAGCGGAAATTTTATCAGATGCCAGAGTCCCGGAGATTGCCGGCAGGCTTCTGTAAGCCGTGAATTTTTCATCTGATGGATCAAAACGGTTTAATCCTCCTCCCATGGTTCCAATCCAGATCAGGCCATCGGTGTCTTCAACGGAACAGGTTACCTTATCGGACGATAAGGAAGACAGTTTCCCAACTTTATGTGTGTAATGTGTCAGGTTGAACGGTTTGCGTGCAAGCCGGTTTAGTCCCCCTTCTGTGGCTATCCATACCGAACCGTTCGCATCGATAAACACTTTGTAAACATGGTCACCGGAAAGTGATTTTTTGTCACCGGGGTCATGGTTGTAACTGAAAAGGATTCCTGAAACCGGATTATAACTGAGAACTCCATGACCTGTGCCGAACCATAGATTACCCTCGTGGTCTTCAGTTATTGACCATGTGGATGTTGATAACACTTTTCTGAATATTTCACGACCTGGATCGAAAAGGTAAACCCCATCGTATCCTGAAACCCAAAAATTATTCCTGGAATCCTCAAAATAGCAGGCCACATCGCGTTCCCTTTTTTTTGTCGGATCAGATGGAGAATCAGATAAGGTTCTTATTTTTTTTATTGATTTGTCGAACTGGAGAATGCCCATTTCCCTGCCACCGAGCCATAACTTTCCCCGTTTGTCCTCGTAAATAGTATGGTAATGGTAATATGGCTGTGAAGCTGCAGAATGAGGAAATCTTCTGACTGATTGGGTTTTAAGATCAATTCTGTTAAGCGTCCCTTCAAAGGTTTCCACCCACATCACAGTATCGCTGTCGGTGAGAATGCTCCTGATATGATTTCCTCCAAGCGAATTTGTGTCAGACGGATTATGAAAGTAGTGCTGAAAGGAGTTCGACATGCGGTTATACCGGTTCAATCCGTTGGAGGTTCCTACCCAGAGATATCCATATGGGTCCTCGGCAAAGCACTCTATAATATCGGATGATATTGAGGTAGAATCGCCGGGAGAAAAGCGAAACACTTCAAACTCATACCCGTCAAATTTATTTAAGCCAGTCAGGGTTCCAAACCAGAAATAGCCATACCTGTCCTGATACACAGAGATAACATCGCTATCGGTTAATCCATTCGCGGCAGTAAAACGGTCAAATCTGACTTCAGATTTCACCGTTTTCTGAGGCAGGTTAAAATCACACTGTGCCAGGCCTTGCCCCTGGATTAAGGAGAAACCTGCAAGAAGAATAATCTGCCAGGTCGATCTGAATATAACCGGGAGCATGACTTGTAAAATTAAACACTATTCCGGCAGGAGCCCGGGACGTCTCAGCTTTGTACGTTCCATCGATTTTTCATGCCGCCACTTAACAATCTCCTTATCATTTCCCGACAGCAGAACATCAGGGACTTTCATCCCGCGGAACTCTGCCGGACGGGT
>CAYHCQ010000111.1:0-11658 GCA_964355115.1 uncultured Prolixibacteraceae bacterium
ATCGTCGGGCATCTCGAGAATGCGGTCGATGATAGGAAGTAGGAAAGCTGCTGTTTTTCCGGTGCCGGTCTGGGCTGAACCGATCAGGTCTCTGCCCTCAAGGATCTTCGGGATGGCCTGTTCCTGGATGGGGGTGGCGGTGTTGAATCCAAGGGCGGCTATGCCATCCATCAGCCGCGCGTCAAAATTAAAATCTTCGAAAGTCAAAATGTACAATTAAACTGCAAAGGTAAGGAAAAAGGTGACACGTGACGCGTGACGCGTGACGGGTGACGGGTGGCAGGGAGCAGCCGGTTGATCAGGTCTCATCACTACGCCTGAAGCCAACCCTTTTGCGCTCGTTGAATTCAGTTGCCTCCTGTTTTGATTGTTCCAGTTGTTTGAGGTATTCGAAAATTATATTGATTTTTTCATCCTGATCGTCAAGTTTCTTACTATGAAGGCCAAGTTTATCAACTATATCCTTATGAGCAAGGAGAATTTCTTTTAGACGGGTGAAGACTCTTATGATCTGAATATTTACCAAAATTGCACTTTCACTTCTTAGTACGCTTGAGAGCATTGCAACACCTTGTTCGGTAAATGCCATTGGCGGATATCGGTCACCTCCCCAACTTGAGGTGCCAATTTGGCGCCTCAAGTTGGTTTTTTCTTCCTGGGTCAATTCAAACATGAAATCTGATGGAAATCGGTTCATATCAGGATCACCTCTTCGGGAACCATCATTGTGGGATTATCACCTGTCGTTTTCATGATCTCTTTTATTCCTTAATCGGAATTTCAGGAAAAGGTAAACTTTTTCGCTATTTCGCTTTTTTTAAGGGATGCGCTTCCGTGTTGAACACCCACCTGTTCAGATCCAGCGTGCTGTCGGGGGCAAAGAGGAGGTAGGCGTACTTGAGCGTTTCGGCGAAGAAGAAGCTCTCCATGGAATCCTCTTTTTCCAAAGTCACCACGTTTTTAAGGGCGGCAAAGCCGGCATTCGTCTTGCATTTTGAGATGATGTCGTTGATCATGCGCTGGCCCATTCGCTGGTAGAACGGGTCTTTGGTGAACCGGTAGAGATAAAAACAGCTCTCGATATTCTCAGGCCGGAGAGGGTAGGAGGGTTCAACCATGCTGTCGGTTTTGAAGTCGAAGGTCTCGGGTTCGAGGTTGAATGTGGTCCACATATGATAGTTGCCCTGCTGGATCTTCCGTGCAGTGGCGATATCGCCTGCCAACACAAGGATTCCCGGGTAGAAGGCATCCAGGGCACCGTACCACGAATGGGTCTCTTTTCCAGACAGGTAATCAACACGGGTAAAGTAACTTCCGTTTGGAGTTTCAGTGTAAAGGCGTTTCATTATCGCCTTGTTGTGGATCTCCCAGGCGGCTTTGCAATCCATGTCGCCAAACAGCAGCCAGGCCTTGAAGAGATATTCATAATAGGAGTCGATGCAGGCACCGATCTGGCTCTCGGTGTTTTTCCACTCACCGGTGTTCACATCGATGGTGGTTCCCACCAGGTCTATGTCACTGCGGCGGCGGTAGACCTCCAAGGCTGCATTTTTAGCAGTTTTAAAATATATCGAATCCTTCGTGTATTGGGTCAGTTTACCAAACTCCAGCAGGCAGGTGCCGATCTCGGCGGGGTTGCTCACCACGCCGCGGGTCTTCCCTGTTTTCAGGTTGACATAGCGGTAGGGCATACCGGTCGCGGAGTTGAAAGCGGGAAGGAGCCGCCGTCCTAAATCAACGGCCAGTTCAAGAAATCTCTTCTCCCCTGTGAGATCATAGGCAGAGAGCAGTCCGCCCACAAGTCTGATATTTACTTCGAAGAACTGAACCTCCACATCCACATCAAAGCTGAGATCTGAAAAAATGATTTTTTTGGCTTCAGCTGCCTCTTTTTTCATGCCGAGGAGGATGAAGGTGTCGAAGGCATCCACCGGGGTCATGAGGAATGAACTCTTGTACCAGTTGTGGCCGGTGTTGCTCACCGGTTTCAGCGCATCGTACCCCCATGCGTAGGTTTTGTATCCATTCCAGGCATGGCGGCAGGCTTCGCGGACCTTCTTTGCCTGGGCCGATTGTTCCTTGCTGGTCAATGGCTGGCTAAAGCCGGTGGAAATGCTGATGAGAATCGTGCAGATGATCAATAAAGCGGTTCGTTTCATTTAAAGTCTGGTATCATAAAGCAAAGGTAATTGAATGATGGTGAAACGGGGTAGGTTCCTATTTATTTCTGATCTTTGTTACGCTGAACCAGATGAGTTCGTTTAATACATACTGCGATGACCGGCTACAAAAATCTCATCATTATCTATTATTCCGGTACGGGGAACGCCAGGCGCACGTCGGAATGGATTGCCACCCGGGCAAAAGAGCTGGGGCTGAATACCTTCGTGCTCCCTTTCTACAAATACCTGAAGGATCCTCCGGTAGTTCCTGAAGGCAAAACCCTGGTCGGCTTCTGTTCCGCCACCCATGGGTTCAACATGCCTCACCACTTCCTGAAACTGATTTTCGGGTTTAAAGCCTATCCGAAGTCTGATGTTTTTATTGTGAATACCCGTGCGGGGATGAAACTTTCGAAGTTCTTCCTTCCCGGGCTGAGCGGACTGGCGCAGATCCTGCCGGCCGCCATGTTATGGCTCAAAGGTTACCATGTTGTTGCCATGCAGCCGGTCGACCTGCCCTCCAACTGGATCTCCCTCCACCCGGGATTGAAATCAACCGTGGTTATTTCCATGGTTAACCACTGGAAAGCGAAAACGGGCAGGTTCACCGATAAAATCCTGTCAGGAAAAAGGAGCTACCTTCCCGCGCTGATCTCGCTTCCGGCCGATATTCTTATTATCCCGATCGGGCTGGGATATTACTTTGTCGGGCGGTTTATTCTCGCAAAAAGTTTTTATGCCACCGACCTCTGCAATGACTGCATGCTCTGTATCAAGGCCTGTCCGAACAACGCGCTGGTACTCAAGGACAACCGCCCTTACTGGAAAATGAGCTGCGAAAGCTGCATGCACTGCATGAACTTCTGCCCGCAAAGGGCGATCGAGACCAACCACAACTGGTTTATTCCGCTTATCTGGGTGGTGGCTGTATTTATCAATCCATGGATTGCAGAGAGAGCCATGATGGGACTTCAGGCGCACCTACCCTCCCTGGCATTCCTGGGCAAGGCGATCACCATGGGTTTACAGGTGGGGATTACCCTTGGACTTTTTGGCGGAACCTACTACCTGGTGCATTACCTCATGCATTTCACCCTGGTGAAAAAACTGATGCGCTACACCTCCATCACCCGTTTTGCATTCTGGCGAAGATACCGCATAACGGCCTCATAGATCGCGGGGATTTGTTCCTTACTGCTTTGGGAAAGCCACCATCCTTCCGGCCGATTCATCCCAGAGCCTGAACCGGAGAGTGCCAAAACTCTTTCTGAAGGTAAGCGGTTTAATGCTGTTGAACGCCTTGTTATCGCGGTGGCACCTCGAAAGTTTGTAGTTAGGTATCAGCGGACTGAGATGATGTATGTGATGATATCCAATGTTGCCACTGAAATATTGCAGAATCCGGGGGAGTTTGTAAAATGAGCTCCCCTCCAGGGCTGTGCGTTTGTAATCCCAGTCATCGCCGCGCGACCAGTAGGTTTCACGAAACTGGTGCTGAACATAGAAAAGCCAGAATCCGAAGATCCCGGCCAGGATGATCACCGGCATCTGAATCAGCATGAAAGCTTTAAAGCCCATCAGCAGGCTCATCCCGACAGCAAACAGAACAAGGCTGAAATTGGTAAGATATACACCCAGGCGCCCCTTCCGGTCCATGTATTTTTTGGTGAAACGGTTCCCGATCACGAACACCCAGAAGGCACCTATGCCGAACATGGTGACCGGGTGGCGGTAAAAATTGTACTGTGTCCTTATCCATTTTGAACTTGCCTGGTACTCTTCCACCGTCATGGTCCAAACATCACCGGTTCCGCGCTTATCAAGGTTCCCCGCCGTATCGTGGTGAATGCGGTGCTGGTAGGTCCAGCTGTAGTAGGGGGTAAAGGTGAGCACCCCGATAAAGAGTCCTGTTGCATCATTGAGCCACTGCGACCTGAAAAAGGAGCCATGTCCGCAGTCGTGGTAGATAATAAAAAGTCTGACCAACACACCGGCCGCTGGAACAGAAATTGCGAAGGTGATCCACCAGGAGATGGAAAGACTTTCGTACATCAAAAACCAGGCAAGGGAATAGAGGAAAAGATTTCCGGCGAGCTGCCACCAGCTTTTCAGCGCAGAGGGGCGGTTGTACTTCTTGACTATTTTTGTCCAGGAGGTAGTTGATGTTTCACTTTGATCGTCAAGTGAATTCATCATATTTCAAATATATAAGACCAGCTGCAAAGGTACGAAAAAAAACTTCTTTGTTTATCTGGAACAAATTAAAATAGTCTACTGATTTTTAATACATCTGACAGGCATCCCGTTTCCCATTAGGACCTCCTTCATTCCGACATTCGAACTGTCGTTTCGTACATAGGAGAGGTAAGCCATTTCCGAATTGTAAATGGTCGAATTCCAGAAGAATGCACGCTCTCCCAGGTAATGGAAGGTGCCATCGTACCACCGATCGCCGGCTGGCAGTGCGGTGAAGCCGCTGCTATTGGTAGCACCGCTGTTGGGTGGCAGCCAGAGATCTGTACCGGTCGATTTCAGTTTCCCACCTGCCACCTGCACTCCACCAAGTTCCTGGACCAGGATGTTAACTTCAGTATTTGAAGGAATATGCCAGCCATTCGGACAGATTCCCTGGGCCATTTCATAGGTCACATTATCCATGGAGACAGGCCAGGAATATAATCGGCCATATAACTGAAGGAAATATGGATCGTTGTTGAAATAATAACTTGTGATGGCGTTGCCATCCGGGTCGTGGGTAACCCTCAGATTTTCCTTCATCCACACCTGGTCTCCTATCTTTATTGTTCCGTAACGGTTGCCGTCAACATCAACAAGTGTATCCTCAGCGGCAGGTATAGGCCCGTATGCCTTTATGACCACTTCGGCAACCCCGCCATTGTATTGCAAATAAACTGTTTTTTCATTGCTGCCCTGGGGAAGCGCATTGCGGTTGATGTTCAGAAAAACCAGGGTCTCGCCGTCGGTGACGGAACCCGAAGCTGGATCAGCAGTGATCCATGTAACATTCCCGAAGCGGAACTCCCAGTTCAGAGTTCCTGTTCCAGGATTCGTGATGATGAGCGGCAACTGGTTTTTGGTGCTGTCGAAATCAAATGCATTTTGGGATAACCCGAGAAGAGGATGCGTGGTGAGGATTACTGACTGGTTCATCTGGGTCCCTTCGATCAAGGTGATACCCTGAACCTCAATTGTATCGTAGTTAGCTTTAATCACACGGATATGGTATGCAACCGAGATGTCAAGGCCGGAGAAGAGGACCAGTCCTTCACTGCTGGAATACTGAACCTGGCTGAAGCCTGTGAGTGTTACCATTGCATCACGTATCGGGAGACTGCTCTGGTTAACCACAGAAACCTGCAGCGCACCAGTTTTTACCTCATCCGTTTTTTTGCATCCGGAGGAGACGATGAATAGAGAAATCAGAATGGCGAGAATCCCGCATTGCTTTTTCATTGTCGATTTTTTCTCAAAGATATTGATTTCCCTGCTTACTATATGCTACCACCTCATTTTTGCCCAGTATTTTTGAGCTTCAGGAGCAAGGAATGTCCAGGCAACAATGCGGGAAGTTTTATTTCCCTGACCCATGGGGATGGTTTTCACCTCCGGAGCTTCCGCCTTCCTCAGCGCGGAATATATGCCTTTGAGGTGATCGCTTTTCGAAACGATGGTCGAAAACCAAAGGATGTTGTCCGCAAATCGCCGGCTCTCAAAGATCATGTCGCGGATAAACCTGGCTTCCCCGCCTTCACACCAGAGCTCGTTGTTATTGCCGCCGAAATTCCGTACAGTAGTTGCGATCTTTCTTCCGCTCAGATTACTCACTTTTCGGCGTGCTGCATTTGCCGACTCTTCGGGTGAGGAATGAAATGGAGGATTGCATACCGAAAGGTCAAACTTATCATCCTTCTCCACAATGGTGTTAAATATCTCCCTGGGATTGGCCTGCAACCAGAGTTCGACCTGGTCCTTCAGTGAGGGATTCATCCTGACGATCTTTCTTGCCGAGCCAATCGCTACCGGATCGGTTTCTGATCCTTTGAACGACCAGCCATATTCATGGTTTCCAATGATAGGGTATACGCAATTTGCCCCCACACCGGTGTCGAGGCACCTGATCTTTTCGCCCACGGGAATTACGCCCCCATTTTGCGTGGCAAGCAGGTCGGCCATATAGTGAATGTAGTCGGCCCTTCCGGGAATGGGAGGACAAAGATAGCCCGCAGGGATGTCCCAGTACCCGATACCGTAAAAGTGCATCAGCAATGCCCGGTTCAGTGCCTTTACCGCCTCAGGGTCAGAGAAATCAATCGATTCGTCGTTGTATTCGTTTATCCTTACAAACCTGGCTAGATCCTGACAGCTGGTGATCAGCTTCCGAAAATCATACCGTTCGCGATGCCTGTTGCGGATGTGCAGCGACTCCTTCTCTTTCGGATGTTCTCTCTTTGGCCCGTTCATACGTCTTTCCGCTCCAGTTCCCTCAGAGTCTCCAGCTTCTTCTTCGCCAGAAAACTGTGAATGTCCCCCAGGTGCTCCTTTATCTGTTTGTTGCCAAATTCATATACTTTGCCAACCAGTCCGTCGAGAAAATCGCGGTCGTGAGAGACAAGAATAAGCGTACCATCATAATCTTGCAGAGCACTCTTGAGAATATCTTTAGTCTTGAGATCCAGATGGTTGGTAGGCTCATCGAGGATAAGCAGGTTCACCGGCTCGAGTAGCAGCTTGATCATGGCCAGCCGGGTGCGTTCCCCGCCTGAGAGCACCTTCACCTTCTTGGTCCAGTCGTCGGCACCGAACATGAATGCTCCCAGCAGATCCTTGATTTTTGCACGGATGTCGCCCCTGGCCACATCGTCGATGGTTTGAAAGACGGTGATCTCTTCATCCAGCAGCGAAGCCTCATTTTGCGCGAAGTAGCCGGTCATGGTGTTGTGTCCCAGGGTAAGTTTGCCTGTAAAGCCTTGCTCGCCCATGATGGCCTTCACCAGGGTCGACTTCCCTTCGCCATTCTTGCCTACAAAGGCAACGCGTTCACCTCGTTGTATGCTGAAGGAGGCATCGGAAAACACGAGATGGTCGCCGTAGCTTTTCGAAACCCCGTCGAGAATCAACGGGTAACTTCCCGATCGTGGCGACGGCGGAAAGCGGAGCCGAAGCGCTGAGGTGTCCTCCTCATCAATCTCCACAATGGTAAGCTTCTCCAGCATCTTCACCCGCGACTGTACCTGGTTTGTCTTCGAATAGGTGCCGCGGAACCGTTCAATGAAATCCTGGTTATCGCTGATGAACTTTTGTTGTTCGTCAAACTGCTTCTGCTGCTGTTCGCGCCGCTCCCTGCGCAACCCAAGGTAGGTGGAGTAATTCACCTTGTAGTCGTAGATGCGGCCCATGGTCACCTCGATGGTGCGGGTTGTGATGTTGTCGACAAAGGCCCGGTCGTGAGAGATCACGATCACCGCCTTTGCGCTGTTGATCAGAAATTCCTCGAACCACTGTATCGATTCGATGTCCATATGGTTGGTGGGCTCATCGAGCAGGATGAGGTCGGGCTTCTGTAGCAGGATCTTGGCAAGTTCAAGCCGCATGCGCCATCCGCCACTGAATTCACTGGTAGGGCGCTTGAAATCTTCACGCACAAACCCCAGTCCCATTAAAATCTTCTCCACTTCGGCATCATAGTTGGTCTCGGCCATCGAGTAGAACTTTTCGCTGAGTGCCGAAACCCGTTCAATCAGGTCGTAATATCCTTCAGATTCATAGTCGGTACGGATGGTAAGCTGTTCATTCAGTTCGGCAATCTCGCTCTCCATTTCATTGATGTGGGCAAAGGCCTGTGCCGCCTCCTCAAAAACCGTGCGGCTGTCGGTGGTGAGCAGATGCTGTGGAAGGTAGGCGATCACCGCATCCTTCGGGGCAGAAACCTTACCCCGGGTGGGTGTTTTATTGCCTGCAATGATCTTGAGCAAGGTGGACTTCCCTGCACCGTTTTTTCCCATCAGCGCAATCCTGTCCTTGTCATTGATCGCAAAAGAAATATCCTTGAAAAGTGTGGTCCCCCCAAACTCTACCGTAAGCCCGTCAACTGAAATCATCTGTCTCCCTGAATTTTGCGCAAAGGTACCAAAATTCACCACGTCACCACGTCACCACGTCACCCGTCACGCGTCCCGTGTCACGCGTCACCTCAGAAGTCCCCCGCTAAGCCTGACCAGCTCCACCTCCGCCTTCTTCGCCTCAAACTGGGCAGAGATGAGTTCGTACTCTGCATCGATGAGCTTCTTCTGGATTTCACGCAGTTCAATGTCGTTGATGCTTCCGAGCTTATATTTTTCGAAAGCAATGTCAACATTCTCTCGTGCTACTGAAACGTTTGCGAGCTGCATCTTTACCACTTCGAGGTTGGAATTGAACAGGTTGTGGAGTTTTAAAAGTTCAGCCCGCAAATTCTGCCCTGTTTCCTCCGTCGAAAGTTCACCGGAGTTCATAAGCACCTTTGCATTTTTAACCGCCCGGTTCACATTGAACCCGTTGAAGAGGTTGTAGGAGATGTTGAACCCGTAAGAGGGTCCGTAACTCTGGTTGTACTGCAGAAATCCGGTCTGGGAATTAAGAGTGCCGTAGCTGTAACCTGCCGTGAGACCCACGGTCGGGTACCTGTCCGACTGTGCCTCCTTCACCCCAAGCCGTGAAATTTCCTGGTTGAGGCGGGCTGCAATGAGCTGACTGTTCTGGGTAAGCGCTCTGTTCACGAGTGTGTCGTAAACCACCGGCTCGTTCAGACTGATACTGTCGGTGATTGAAAAAGAGGTAGTTACATCTCTTGCAAGAAGCCGGTTAAGGTCGACTCTCAGGTTCACCAGGGCGGTGTTGTTCCGGATGAGCCGGGTACTATCGGCGTTCAGGTCGACCGTCGACTGGAGCAGCATAAGCTGAGAACCTGCTCCGAGTGAGACCTTGGCGGCGGCAATCGTCTTTCGCTGAACCGATAGATTTACCGCATCCTGGGCTACACGGACCAGCTTACCCAGCTGAATGATCGCGTAGTAGGTGAGGGTGATGTCGGATACTGTCCCTTCGATCACAATACGGGTACCATTCTGTCCGAGATCTTCGAGTACGCTGAGCATCTTCTTACTGACAAACATGTTCATCCCATCGAAGACGGTCCAGTTGAGTGCTACCCCTGCGCTCAGACTGCTGCTTTTCGCGTTGCTCACGTCCTTTACTGTACCGCTGGATTGCTCCTGGTGAGTGTTGGCAAGCGTGTTGTTCTGTGTAATACCGAGGCTGAGGGAGGGAAGAAATCCTGCATTTCCGATCGTATTGTTGTTGATATCAATCTGAGCCTGGTTCTTCTCAAGGAGGATGGAATAGTTGTTTTTCAATCCAAGTTCGATGGCCTGGGAGAGGGGTAAAGAAGGCTGGGAATATGAAGCTAAGCTGAGCCAGAGGAGTATAAACGTGGCGACGTGGTATAGTGGTGACGTGGTGATATGCTGACGAGCGGACATATTCATTTATAACTGTTAACCTTTAACTTTTAACTTTTGACTTCGCGACAGGTAGGTGTACAACGCCGGAATAACATAGAGTGTCAGCACCAGTGAAAAGATGAGCCCGCCGATTATGGTGATCCCCATCGGAACGCGGCTGCGGGAGGCTGCCCCGAGGGCCATGGCAATGGGGAGTGCTCCCAGTGCGGTGGCCAGACTGGTCATCAGGATGGGGCGCAGACGGCGGGTGGCGGCGTCAATTACGGCTTCCCGTAAACTGAGTCCGGATTCCTTCCTCTGGTTGGCGAACTCTACGATCAGGATGCCGTTCTTGGTCACGATCCCGATCAGCACGATTACCCCGATCTGGCTGAAGATATTGAGCGTCTGGCCGAAAATCCAGAGAGAAAGTACGGCCCCTGCAAGTGCAAGAGGTACGGTGAACATGATGGTAAGGGGATCGAAGAAGCTCTCGAACTGGGCAGCCAGGATCAGGTAGATCAGGACGAGGGCGAGTACAAAGGCAAACAGGAGACTGCCCGAGCTGTCCTCGAACTCCTTGGAGGTGCCTGCCAGGGCAGATGAGAAAGAGTCGTCGAAGGTCTCCTTTCCGATCTCCCGCATCCCTGCGATCCCTTGTCCGAGCGACACTCCCTTTGCAGGTTGTGCCGAAACAGTAGCTGAAACATACCTGTTATACCGGAAGAGCTGGGGAGGATTGCTCTGCTGCCTGAGTTTTACAACGTTATCGAGCTGGATCAGTTCCCCCTGGTTGTTGCGGATGTAGATGGAGCTCAGGTCGAGCGGTTTGTCGCGGCTGTCGCGGTCGGCCTGCCCGATCACCTGGTACTGCTTGCTGTTCATGATGAAGTAGCCGTAACGTTGTCCGCTGAAGTAAAGCTGCAGGTTTTCGGCGATGTCGCGCACATTGATGCCCAGGGCACGTGCACGGTCGCGGTCGATCTCCACCGAAAGCTCCGGCTTGTTGAACTTCAGGTTGAGGTCGACCACCTGGAACAGAGGGCTCGACTGGGCCTTCTCCATGAATTTTGGCAAAACCTTCTTGAGCTTATCAAAATCCGGGGCCAGGATTACGTACTGAATGGGCAGCCCTGCATTGCGGCCACCACCAATGGTCTGTTCCTGGATCACAAATGTGCGGGCAAAATTGTATCGTTTCACGATGGTTCCTATCTCGTCAGCGATCTCCTGCTGGCTTCGATTTCGATTTTCGGGTTGTGTCAGTGTCATCCTCACAAAGCCGGTGTTTGTGGAGGAGGAGGAGCCGAAGCCGGGAGCGGTAATGGCGAGTATCGACTCTCTCTCAGGAATCGTATCGGCTATTGAAAGGATCTGATTGATGTATTTATCCATCAGTTCGAAAGAGGTTCCTTCAGGAGCGGTCGACATGATCTGCATACGGCTCTTGTCCTCCATCGGAGCCAGTTCCGACGGGATGAGAATACCAATGCCAAAAATCAGGACAAGGGAGGCCACCATGATGGCAATGGCAACCCAGCGATGGCGGATGAATGCAGTGAGGGATCTGTTATAGGCGCCGGTAAGGCGGTTAAGGAAGTTCTCCACCAGGTTGAACATCGCGTTGTGCTTCTCCACCTTACGCAGCATCCTTGAACTCATCATGGGGGTCAGGGTGAGCGAAACCAGCGCCGAAACGAGCACCGAACCTGCCACAACGATTCCGAATTCGCGAAATAAACGGCCGGTCAGGCCCTGGAGAAAGATGACCGGGAGAAATACTGCCGCCAGTGTGATTGTGGTGGAGAGAATGGCGAAGTAGATCTCCTTTGACCCGTCGTAACCGGCCCGGATGTGATGCATCGCCCCGTCTATCCATCGGTCCATCTCCTCGAGACCCACTATGGCATCATCCACCCTAAGTCCTGTGGCTAGCACAACTCCACGAAGGGTGAGGATATTGACGGAAAAACCGGCCACATACATGATAAAGAAGG
>CAYHCQ010000112.1:0-1581 GCA_964355115.1 uncultured Prolixibacteraceae bacterium
GCGGATGTCCGCTGAGGAGGCTCCAACCTGGAGTATATACTCTCCAGTCTCAACGAGATAATTTCCTGTTTCGGGGTCATATACGCGAAAAAGCTGCACCGGTACCGGAATGGTTACAGTTTTTGTTTCTCCCGCGGCTAATGGTATTCTTATGAATCCAACCAGTGTTTTACCAGGCCGTTCGAATGCTGAGCCAGTCCGGGTCATATAGACCTGCGCCACCTCGTCGCCATCCCGTTCGCCGCTGTTTTTGAGGGTGATTGAAAGGGGTATTGTATCGACAGCTTTGTAAGGGTTATCGCCTGAAACTGCCGAAAGATAAACGAACCCGGTATAGGAAAGCCCGTGACCAAACGGGAAGAGCGGCTCGCCTTTAAAATACCGGTATGTCCGGCCGGCCATGGAATAGTCCTCGAAAGGCGGGAGATCTTTCACTGAACGGTAGAAGGTAACGGGAAGCCGGCCGGCCGGATTGTAGTCGCCGAAAAGAAGTTCCGCAACGGCGGTTCCTCCAGCCTGACCCGGGTACCAGGCCTCAACAATGGCCGGGATGCTGTCATTTTCCCAGGCTATTGACAAGGCGCTTCCGTTCGTAAGTACTAAAACGACCGGCGTACCCGTATTCACAAGCAACTTCAACAGTCGTTCCTGGGCGGTGGGAAGATCAAGCACTGTGCGATCGCCCTTATAGAAACCCTCAATATTCAGGTCCAGCTCCTCCCCTTCGAGTTCGGGAGAGATACCGCCCACAAATACAACCACATCGGCTTGTGACGCAATGCCAAGAGCAGATTCGGGGGAGGATTTGCCAGCTTCATACAGCACCCTTAAAGCATTTCCGGCTCTCGCCCTGATGCCCTCAAGTATGGTAACCGGAGCAGAGGGTGATCCGTTATAATTTCCCAGCAATACCGGAATGCTGTTGGCGTATGGGCCGATCACCGCTATGGTTCTGATCCTGCTGCCGAATGGCAGGAGATGATTTTCATTTTTTAGCAGGACCATGCTCTCCCTGGCAATCTGAAGGGCCAGTTCACGGTGGCCGGGTGAATCGTTTTCAGTTGCCGGGATCTTAGTCCACCGCACCAGGCTGTCGGGGTCGAACATGCCAACCCTGAAGCGTGCTTCAAAGAGCCTGGAAACAGCCCGGTCGATGGTGGTTTCGGGGAGGTAGCCCCGCTTTACCGCCTCCACAAGTCCGCTGTATTCATTGCCGCAGGTGAGGTCGCTGCCGGCTTTTATGGCAAGAGCTGAAGCCCGAATAGAATCGGGTTGCAGGGAGTGTCCATGGTAAATATCCCAGATTGCTCCGCAATCGGTGGTAACGTATCCTTTGAATCCCCACTGTTTGCGCAGGATCATGTCGAGGAGCAGATCGCTGGCGCTGCAGGGCTCACCCCAGAACCGGTTGTAGGCACCCATCACCGAGGCAACCTTGCCCTCTTTAACGAGCGCTTCAAAGGCGGGGAGGTAGGTTTCGTACAGGTCGCGTTCGCTGCACCATGCATCAAAACTGTGGCGCGATGCCTCCGGACCGCTGTGCACCGCGTAGTGTTTCGCTGTTGCGATCACCTTATAATA
>CAYHCQ010000112.1:1681-11610 GCA_964355115.1 uncultured Prolixibacteraceae bacterium
ACGGTAGCGATACCATTGCGGGCAACGCCATGAAGGCATTCATTCCACCAATTATAAGCTGGTATGCCAAGGCGTTCAATGGCCGGGGCATTATTCTGCATCTGCATTACTTTTTCCTGAAGCGTCAGTCTTGAAACCAGGTCGGATACGCGGTCACTGAGCGGCAGGCTGACATTCCGGAACCTCAAAGAGGTGTCGTTCAACATGATTGAGCCGGCAGCCTGTGCAAAAAGAAAATGGGATGAAACTGCCATCAGAAACAGTGACATCCCAAATCTGAAACTCCTCATACCAATAGAATTTTAGTATGGTAAAGGTATAAAATTGATCAATGCTTCGGCACGTCCTTTTTGCAACAGGCCGGCAGTTTTTCGTATGCTGCTTTATCGGCTGCAACATCGTCGGCATCGTAACCCAGTTTCGAAATCTTCTTCCGAAGTTCATCGGGGGATGTGCTTTTCGTATTGTACTTGATCGTAAGAATCTTTGTTTCATCGTCGAGCGAAACATCCTTCACCCCCTTTTCGAAAGCAAGGCCACCTTCAAGCCGGTCTTTGCACATACCACATACAGCAGAGGTTTTAATCTTAATGATTTCGACTTTTTTATCCTGTGAACAGGCGATGGTGGTCATTGTCAGCAGAAAAACCACTGTCAGTACCAGGGTTGATAGTTGCTTAACCTTTTTCATATTCTGGAATTATTGTTAATATTTGTTTAACTTTCGCTTTTCTATTTCTCGCTGATTAGCGCAGATTACAACGCTGATTCACGCAAATAATCTCGATTTCAACTGTCAATTATCAACTGCCAATTATCAATTATTTTATGGTCATCCTGATCCCTGCGTAGACCGTGATTCCAACCACCGGTCCCCAGGCCATGGAGGCGTCGAAGTGGGTGTGGTAGGGCTTCCAGTATTCGGCGATGGGGTCGGTTTGACGGAAGTTGGTAAGGTTTTCGCCTCCCAGGTAGACATCAAAGTATTTGAATTTCTTCGTGACCTGTGCCAACATGTTAAACCAGGCCGGAGAATGGTCGGGGCGCTGCAGGAAGTCGGGCATTTTTTTCGTGTCGGGGATCCTTGCGGGGCCGTTCAGCTGGCCGGTGAGGTCGAACTTCCACTTATCGAACTTCGTTGAATAAGCCAATGAGAGCAGACCTTTGTACTGGTTAACCATGGCTTTCTGACGGAGCACACCACCCTCTGTAACCTGGACATCGTTCCAGCGGAATGCTGCGGTAATAATGAACCTTTCAACCGGTGAGAATATCAGCTGGCCCTGCAGGCTATTGGCATATGAGGGGCCATCGAGGTTGTAGAAGAACAGGGCGGTAGGCATACTATCCTGGTCTGCAATAACCTGATGAACGAAGTCGGTACGGTATGCATCCACCGAAAATTCGGCTTTCTGGCCAAACAGGTTAAAATTCCAGGTAAAATTAATTCCGTAGTTCCAGGCCTCCTCGTTACCAAGGTCGGGCGCCATATAGAGAACCCGCTGGCTCACGAAGACAGCGCTGTTTTCGGCAAGAAGGTTTGGCGAACGGTATCCTTTCCCAACAGATGCACGGATGGTGGTGGTTTTCGAAGGGTTCACCCGCACATGCAACCGTGGAGTAAAGTAAAACCCGAACCGGCTGTTGTAATCGCCGCGGACCCCGGCTATAACTGTAAACTTTCCACAAAGGTCGTAAGTGTATTCAAAGAAACCACCCGTAACCCATTCACTCCTGTCGAGCAGATACGTAAAAACTGAATCATCGACCAGGGTAAAAAGGTCGGCTTTGGTTGCTTCAGTGCCCGGAGGCAGTGTCTGGTACCTGTATTCGAGCCTGGTCTGAATGAAATTTTCGCTGTAATCGTCTATAAAATAACTTGCACCGGTTGAAATTCTGTGCTTGTTCTGGTTGAATGAATTGGTATAGATCAGGTTGGCGTTGAAGTTCTGTTCGTGGCCGTGGTAGAGGTTTATCCCGTAAAAGGCATCCTGCTGGTGGTTAATCCCCGAGAGAATAAGTCCCAGGCTGGCATTTCCGCTCGTTCCGGGAAAGATGCCATTCTTCCAGAAAGCTTCCATACGGTTTGTCTTTACCCCGATTCCATACTTTTTCGAGTCGTTGGTGATACCGGTGGTATCGGAATTCCATGTACTTTTATCGAAGGCCATCTGACCGCCATTGCGGTCTTCATATAAATATTTGAATCCAAAACGTGAAACCCACTTGTTTGGAATTACATAGTCCCAGCGGTTCATGGCAGTAATAGTGGTGAGCCTTGGCATATCCATGAATCCATCGGTCGAGTCGGGTTCCACTACAATGTTCCGGTCAATTTTATTCTGAAAAGTTGCTGCATGCACCAGCAGTGAAGTACTCAGCTTATCATTGATCTTTATGGCACCATCGGCATTGGCCTCAATGCGGAGGTTACTGTTGCCATATACGTTCAGGAAGAACTTAGGACTTGTTTCCGGCTTTTTATACTCTACATTGATTTGCCCGGTGATGGATTCGTAACCCTGCACCACGGATGAGGTTCCCTTGGCTATCTGGATCGACTCCATCCAGGAACCGGGGATGTAATTCAGACCGAAAGGAGTCGCCAGCCCGCGTATAAGCGGAACATTCTCTGTCATGATCTGGCTGTAAATCCCCGATAGTCCCAGCAGCTGTATCTGACGGGCGCCTGAGATGGCATCGGAGTACGACACATCGACCGAGGCATTGGTCTCAAAACTCTCGGCCAGGTTACAGCAGGCCGCTCTCTGCAACTCACCCACCGAGATAACCGTGGTGGATTGAGTGCGCATTTTCGAAATAAAGGTATTGTCCTGCTTTCCCTTTACTTCAACCTCCTTGAGGTTCTGTTTGTCGGCGACCAGTTCGACATCAACTTTTGATTTGTCTTTTTCAATTTTCACCGTATCCTGACGATAACCCATCGAGCTGAATACCAGCCGAAGATCGCTGATCCCCTGCCGGGATATCTGGAATTTTCCTTTGTCATCTGTAAAAGTACCCGTTTGGGTACCTGCCCAATGAACATTAACGCCCGGAAGCGAATTTTTCTTTCCCTGTCCGTCGCGGTCGGTAACCACCCCGTGAACCATCTGGGCCTTTACCCCTGCACTGATCGTTATCAATGCAAACATGATAATATATATATATCTTTTCATCCTCGTGGAGATTTGAATAAATGAATACTAAACCAAATCGTGCGATTTCGATGCTTCAGTGAGCATCGCGGCAGAATTATGCCAGGGATGAAGGTGACGGAACTTTGATCTGATGAAGGAAATGGACAAGCGCTTTGCCGGTAAAGGGCGGAGAATAGAATTCAAAGAAAGGGTAGGCAGTGATTTCGGGCTGATACCCGGCCGGGAAAAGTGAGCATACAATCCCATGCTGTACGGTAATTTCGGGTGCAAAGACTACATTATTAGCAGCAGTCAGGTATCCATTGCGAATTTTAAACAGGGAGGTAACGCTTTTGCAACAGGCGGCCTCGTCAACCGAAGCTGGTCCGCCGGCTACCAGTGCCTCACCGCAGCAGCAAGAAACGGCTGCCTTAAACAGGCCCGGATAAACTATTGTTTTATGGGTATTGGACGAAAAACAGGAATGGTGGTAAAACGAAATGCCTGTGGAGCCCAGCAGGAAAACCAGGGCAATGAAAAGGGTGCCGATTTTTATTATGATTCTCATCATGTTTTTGACCGCACAAAGATACAAAAATTTGTGAAGTCTAAAAAAGGGCATAGAATCTTTTCTATCTTTGTGATACCTAACCAAAATCCACTTAACCAACGATAAGCAATGAGAAAATTCCTACCCTTCACAATGTTGATCACCGCACTTTTCATGACGTGCAGTGTAGTATTGGCGCAGGATGCCAAAATCGTCCTCCCTCCGAAATATCAGCCCGACACCCGTGTCGACAATATGGGTTACTGGCGGCAATGTGCCGAACTCGGGCTGGTTCCTGTGGCCCCCTATGTTAAAGTTCCGCAGGCCATCTGGACCGGAAGCAGGCTGATAACCCGCGGGGTATCGGTGATCGACTCACCCGATGTTTGTATCACTACAGAGCCCTCTAATTCAACGCAAAGTGAAAATTCGATCGCGGTTGATCCCACCAATGGCGGCCGCCTGATCAATTCAAATAATTCGACTCCCCAGCCCAGTAACGGTTCGGTGAAGGGTGCCGACTGGTTTGAAACAGAAGACCAGAGCCAGACCTGGAGTGGTTCGGTGGAAGGTCCCGGCGGAAGCAACTCCGGCGACCCGGCTGCCGTCATCAACCACAACGGCAGGTGGTTTATCGGATTTATAGATAATGCCAGCGGACAAAGTGTTTCCTATTCAGATAACCAGGGAACATCATGGACAGTTGTAAAGGTTGCCAACAAACCTTCCGGATTTGGCAACATGCTGGACAAGAATCATTTGTGGGTCGACATCAGTCCTACCAGCCAGTTCCAGGGGAATTTGTACGATGCCTACACCCCTTTTGGCGGATCGAACGACAGCGAAATTGAAGTTTCCAGGTCCAACACCAACGGCACCACCTGGGGAGCCGGTATCAACGTATCAAGTGCTGTTAACGCCGGGAGCCACTGCCAGGGTGTGAACATGAAGTGCGGACCCGACGGGGAAGCATATGCAGCATTTGCAATTTACGACAGCTGGCCAAGTGATGAAAAAGCCATCGGGTTTGCCAAGTCGCTCGATGGCGGTGCAACATGGTTGCCTGCCACACGCGCCCTCAACAATATCCGGGGTATCCGCACCACAGGCGTAACCCAGAACATGCGTGTGAACTCATTCCCCAGCATGGCAGTTGACCTCAGCAACGGCCCCAACCGGGGAGCAATTTATATTGTATGGTCGAACATCGGCGTTCCGGGAACCAATTCAGGGTCGGCATGTGATGTTTACATGATCAAATCGACGAACCAGGGTGTGAGCTGGGCGGCACCCGTAAAGATCAACACCGACAACAGCACCAGCAAAAAGCATTATTTCCCGTGGATAACATGTGATCAGGCGAACGGCACCCTGAGTGTGGTTTTTTACGACAACCGCAACTGCGGTTCCAGTGAAGTTGAGGCATGGATGGCCTGGTCGCTCGATGGAGGAGCCAACTGGGAAGATATGAAAGTGAGTGACGTCACCTTCACCCCTTCTCCTATTCCCGCAATGGCAACAGGGTATATGGGCGATTACCTGGCGATAGCCGCTTACGGAGGCATCTCCTATCCCGCGTGGACCGACACACGTTCGGGCCATTGTCTGACTTATTGTTCACCCATTAGTCTCATCCCCCCCACTGCACGCATCGAATACCAGACAAACTACCTGAACGACACTACCTACGGCAATGCCAACGGCCTGATGGATTATATGGAACACGAGCTACTTGGGCTTAAGCTGAAGAATTCGGGCAATGCAAATGCCGACAGCGTTCGCATCACGCTGTCGACCGATTCCCCCTATATCACCATGATTGATTCGACGGAGTATTACGGGGATTTCACCCCCGGGCAGTCGAAAACCATTTACAGCGGCTTTGAATTCCAGGTTGCCGACACCATTCCCGACAGCCAGCTTGTCACCTTCCTTGTTACCTCGGTCGACAAGAAAGACAGCGTTTCGCTCAGCACCTTCCAGATCATGTCGCATGCCCCGGGCGTGACATTTATCACCTATAATATTTCACACACATCGGGCAATACCGACGGACACCTGGTTCCCGGCGAGACCGCAAACGTGAATACAATCATTAAAAATACCGGTCTTTATGCCGCACAGGATGTTGTGAGCCATATGAACTGTGCAAACCCTTATGTGACCCTGCTCATCAATAATGTTCCCATCGGCACGCTGTTGCCGGGTGAAGCGAGAACGGTAGTTTTCCCGGTGACTGTAAGCAGCCATGCTGCCACGGGGTCGGGTGCCTTATTCCACAACCTGGTTTCCACTTCATTGCGCAGTACCATCAAGGATTTCATCGTACCGATAGGTTTGATCGTCGAGGACTGGGAAACAGGCAACTTTAGCAAATTCCCGTGGGTTCCGACAGGCAATCAACCCTGGTCCATCGATAATGTTGTGAAGTTTGAAGGACTCTATTCTGCCAAATCTGGCGTGATCACGCACGGTCAGACCAGTGGGTTCAGCATCGATTACAATGTAATGTACGACGACAGCATCTCCTTCTGGAGAAAAATCTCCACAGAGCCTTTCAATGACAAACTGAAATTTTATATCGACGGGATCATGATCGGCCAATGGGCAGGCTCATCCGACTGGAAGCATTACACATACCCGGTTCTGGCAGGTCCCCATACATTCAAATGGAGTTATGAAAAGGATGCTTCAGGCAGCGTGGGACAGGATGCTGCATGGGTCGATTTCATTGAATTTCCGCCCGAATACAAAACCACGGCATATGCCGGCGACAACGCAACAGTATGCAGCGGCATCCCCTACCAGCTGAACGGCATGGCGGTAAGTTATGATTCGCTCCTCTGGACAACGACCGGCACCGGAACATTCTCCGATGCTTTTATCCTGAGCCCCCTCTACACGCCGGGTACGCAGGATATAACAGCGGGAACCGTTGATCTCACGCTTCATGCCTTCGGCACGAACGGCGTTGATACCACCTCCACCATGACGCTTGGAATTATTGTCTCCCCGACGGTTTCGGCAGGCAGCGCGGCAAATATATGCTCCGGCAGCACCTATTCGCTGCAAAATGCAACGGCCACCAACTATGCGACACTGCACTGGACAACCAGTGGCGACGGAGCATTCAGCGATGCAAACATCCTTAAACCCATGTATACCCCGGGGTCACAGGACAAAGCCCTTCAAAGTGTGCGGCTGAAACTAACTGCCACCGCGGCCAGCACCAATTGTCCGGGTGTTTCCGACTCACTCAGCCTCGGCATCCAGCCACTTCCGGTAGTAAGCCTTGGGAGTGATACTGCAGTTTGTGCCGACAGGGTGATCACACTTGATGGCACAACACCCGATGCACAAGGATATCTCTGGCTGCCTTCGAACAAAACCACCGCCTCAATCCAGGTTGACTCTACAGGAGTGGGCATCGGTTCTGTAAAAGTCACCGTATTGGTTGCAGGGCTGCACGGCTGTGTAGGCAAGGATTCCGTGACGGTCACCTTCAAGAACTGCACCGGCATCGAAGAACTTTCCGGCATCTCGGTTCGTATCTTCCCCAACCCGAACAACGGGATCTTCACTCTGGAAATGAATGCAACCAAACATGAAACGGTTAATCTCCGTCTGCTTGATCAAAAGGGAGAGGTGGTTTTCACACGCGCCAACATCGGGGTGAGCGGTATGGTTTCCGAGAAGATAAATGTTGCTGATCTGAGTCAGGGAGGTTATCTTTTGGAGATTTCCACCATTTCCGGGAAGATGATCCGGAAGATCGTGATCCAGAAATAGTACCCTATAAATTCGCATGCCATGAATAAGTTTTCTCTCATGGCAGGAGTTTTGCTGTTTTTCTTCGGCCTCTCCTGCAACCGCCAGGTTGAAACCGGTTCGGTTTCCCTCGATACGCAGTGGAAATTCAAACCCGGCGACGATATCGCCTGGGCGGCTCCCGGGTTGAATGATTCAACCTGGGACACCATAGATCCGAACAGGATATGGGAGGAGCAGGGATATAAGAAGGTTGATGGTTTTGCCTGGTACAGGGTTAAAGTGGTAATCCCTTCCTCAATCAGGGACAAGGCTTTTATCAAAGACAGCATTCAGTTCCAGCTTGGCCGCATCGATGATTACGACCAGGTTTTTCTGAATGGGGAGCTCATCGGCGAGAACGGAAGGAGTATTTTCACAAAGACGGATCCAAATCCTGAATTCTTCAAAGAGAGAACACATTGGAATGATCTCCGGCGGTATATCCTGGCAACGGGCGACCCGCATATACTCTGGGACAAGGAGAACGTTATTGCCATCCGGGTTTTTGACCAGGGAGGTGCGGGCGGTGTGTTTTCATCTCCGTTTGCTGTTTCAATGACAGGACTGAAGGAGCATGTGAACTTCGACTTTTCATCAACGGCCTTTATTTTCGAAGGCGACAGTGTGGTCGGTAAGAAATTCTTGCTGCAAAATCATTCTGGCAGTGAGGAGTTCAAAGGGAGGCTTGATGTTTCTGTGGTAAGATCCGACAACGGCGACCTGATCTACACGGAAGAGTGGCCGGTTGACCTGAAGTCTTCGATGAACCAGGAGTTCTCTGTTTCCGTTCAAACCGACATTTCCAAACCATCAATACTGAGACTTGCCTTCAGGGAAACCAATACGGGTGCGATTCTTACCCAGGAGCTGCCAATACCCTATATTCTCACCCCGGCCACCCCGAAGGAGCCCCGTATCAATGGGGCCAGGGTATTCGGCGTGCGTCCGCATGCTCCTTTTCTTTTCAAGGTACCTGCCACGGGGGAGCCTCCCCTGAAATATTCGGCGGCCGATCTCCCTGAGGGGTTGAAAATCAATCCCGACAATGGAGTTATTACCGGAACTTTGGGTAGAAAAGGCGAGTACATTGTTAACCTGAGGGCAGAGAACGGACTTGGTTCTTCCGAAAGGGAGCTCAGGATCGTGGTTGGAGAGCTGATCTCGCTTACCCCCCCGCTTGGCTGGAACAGTTGGAATTGCTGGGGTTTGAGCGTGAGCGACAAGAAGGTACGTGAATCGGCTTCACAGATGGTTTCCAGTGGGCTTATCGATCATGGCTGGACATATATCAACATAGACGATGGCTGGGAGGACAAGCACGACAAGGAGGGAAAGATACTCACCAATGCGAAATTCCCGAACATGTGGGGATTGTGTGATTACGTTCACTCCCTCGGACTTAAGATCGGCATCTACTCCTCTCCGGGACCAAAAACCTGCGGTGGTTATGAAGGCAGTTACACCTTCGAGGAGAAGGATGCGCAGACCTATGCAAACTGGGGCTTCGATTACCTCAAGTACGATTGGTGCTCTTACTGGAATATTGCTCCAAACCCGTCGACCGAGCAGCTGAAAAAACCATATCATGAAATGCGCCGCGCCCTAAGAAGGACCGGCCGCGATATCCATTACAGTTTGTGCCAGTATGGCATGGGTGAGGTGTGGAAATGGGGAGGAGAAGTTGACGGAAATTCATGGCGCACTACCGGAGATATTGAGGATACCTGGGAGAGCCTCTCCACCATAGGATTCAGTCAGAACAGATGTTCACCCTACTCGGGTCCGGGCCGCTGGAACGACCCCGACATGCTGGTTGTGGGCTGGGTGGGCTGGGGTCCTTCGCTGCACTATACCCGGCTTACACCCGACGAACAGTACACACACATGAGTTTATGGAGCCTGCTGGCGTCGCCCCTGCTCATCGGTTGCGACCTGAGCCAGATGGATCCGTTTACACTAAGCCTTCTTACCAATGATGAGGTTATCGCAGTAAACCAGGATCCGTTAGGATTACAGGCTATACAGGTAAAATCGACAGATGCTTACGAAATCTGGATGCGCGATCTGGAAGATGGTACAAAGGCACTCGGGTTGTTTAACAAGAGTGAAAAACCATTATACATTCCGGTAAGCCTGACTGATCTTCTTCCTGAGGGCAAGTACGAAATTCGCGACCTGTGGCGCCAGACTGACCTGGGCTGGGTTAAATCACATTTCGAAATGCGTACCGAACCCCACGGAGTCAGACTGATCAAACTTGGACATAACTCACTGACTAACAATGTATTATAGATTATTTCAGAACAGGTATTTGTTACATCTGTTTTAATTATTAGCTTTGTGCAATATTTAACAGTACTCCTTTTTTGTCCTTAACCGGATCGTGTGCTTAGCAAAACCAGATTTCATTTTACGTGTATTATTGTAAC